>JAJFLF010000074.1 GCA_021772845.1 Mariprofundus sp. | reverse complement strand
TGTCTCATCCCTAATAGGATCATGAATCACAGCCAATAGCGGTTTACCATTTTTCCATGCTGAAATGGATATCGCAAAATGCGGATAACCGTGAATAAAGTTCGAAGTCCCATCCAACGGATCGATATACCATTGAATATCGGCATCAGGGCGCAGATGTTTTTTCATCTCTTCAGCCATAATACCGTGTTCAGGATAATGGTGTGTGATTTCTCTAACGATCAAATCTTCAGCACGTTGATCCACGTCGGTGACATAATCCCGATCACCTTTCTGACTGATTTTCAGCCCATCACGCTCATCATACGCCCGGGCAATCATATCTCCGGCTCGTCTGGCAGCTCGGACAGCTACATACAACATGGATGACTCCTGAAAGAAACTCCGTGGTTTTCATTGTAAAACCACGCTAAAAATGCGCGCGAACAGTAGCACATCGGTTACCGGAAAAGCACCTTCGGGTTTAAGAGCGGAGTCCAAGATGCATTGCAGAGCTGCAGTTGATCTCATTTTATGCATGCATCACAGTACATTTCACAGTAAAACACACCTTGCAGTGGCCTAAATTTTTCTTAGACTCTCTAAGCATGAGCGGGAATAAGATATCATATGCACACAAAAAGCCGGCTTTGCCTGCTGAAATGACCACACATTGCTGAAACATCATATCATCGAAAACTGGTTACTCAAACACAGTCAATTGGATGATAAATCACTGCTGCAAAGTCAAATTGATCAAGCCTATGCACGCCTTGCTTTTGCCTGTGCAGGACTGCTCTATCTCTACCTGCATGCAGATGCCTTTCCGCACTATCAAAATATATTTCTATCGCTTACGGTCGTCTATTTCATAAGCACCCTACTCTCAATCCCTGCCATTCAGCGAACAACATTATCAGCTTACCGCATGCTGCTCTTTCCATTGTTGGACACCTTTGTCGTTTGTTTTGCCATGCTCATTGATGGTGGCCCATCCAGCGGCCTCTATTTTATTCTTCTTGTCATCATCTTTGGTAACAGCTTCCGCTTCGGCAATGCTATGTTATGGTATTCTCAGCTCACCAGCCTGGTTGGTTTGATATTAATGACGCTGTATGCAGAGAACAGTACCAGCTTAGTGATCGATTATACCCTGTTTACCTGGCAAACCGGTGCCCTGCTGGTGATCCCTCTCTATATCTATTTGATCAGTAACAAAGCGGAAGATGCTCTACAGATGCAGACTGAAGCAGAAGAGTCCTCCTTTCATCTGATGGATAAGGGGCCACTGCCTATTTTTACATTTGAGCTGGATGATAATCAAGAACCTCAAATCATGTATACAAACGCCGCAATGCAAGAGCTCTTTCAGCACAAGTGTGACCTGTTGATTAAACCGCATGTCAATATCATTGCCGTGGATGAAGATGCTCAGGAGCTGGTTAACTTTTGTCGCTCTATTTTCAACAACGATACAGGCAAACAAAAACAGATAGCCCAAAATATATATATTCGTGGTCAGGACAGTGCTGGCAATATACTAAAATTGATGTGTAGTGCTATTTTAATGCGCTGGCGCAGTCACTGGATTGGTGTCTGCTTCGTATTCGACGTTACGCAACGTGAAACCATGCAGGAAGAGCTGGAATCGGTGCATCGATATGCTTATATGTCTACCCTGGTTGCCGGCATTGTGCATGATTTCCGCAATGTGCTAACCAATATGATTGGTTACGCCGAAGTCATGCAGATGAATAGTAACAACAGTGCTGAACAGGAGCAGCTTGAAGCCATCATCGCAGCAGGAGAACGTGGTTCAGAACTCATCACGCATCTGTTAAAACTCGGTAATAACAAACCCGATAGTGAAACAGCATCCAGCTTCACCCCCGGACATACACTGGCTCAGCCTCTTGAGCATATTATTGGGCTGGCCCGTTTACAGCTACCCCAATATATCCAGTTACAATGTTACATCCAAAATCCATTGCATGATGTCAGCATCAGCACCACTGAAATCGAACAGGTGTTATTGAATCTTATCAACAACTCCACGCAGGCGATTTCAAAAACTGGCCACATTGAAATTCTAATTCGCAATGAAACCAAGCACCGCTTAGCCAAACCGGAACATCCATGCATCATGATTCAGGTGACTGATAACGGCGCTGGCATTGCGCCAGAAAACTTTGAAACCATTTTCAAGCCATTCTGGACATCCAAAAGTAAACAGGGCGGATCAGGACTTGGATTAACCATGGTTGAGCGCATTATCAAACGCAATCATGGCTGTATTGAAGTTCAATCCACACCCAATCAATCAACCGCGTTCACTATATACTTACCACCTTACATCCCTACACCAGAGCAAACTGCTATCAACCAACAAAATCAGAATAGATCTGAACATAACATATCGGATCAACAGCTAAATCATGCAGGTGGTTATCATGCACTCGTGGTAGATGATGTGCCTGATATTTTAAAAATTCATCAAGCCATGCTGGCGCATATGAAAATCACATCAGAAACGGCAGGAAATGGCCAGGATGCCCTTGCGATGATACAACAACAAAAGAATTCATTCGATCTGATTATCACCGACTACAAAATGCCTGTCATGGATGGATTGAAACTGATTAAACATATTCGAGAGTTTGATGACACACTGCCTATTCTGATGATTTCAGCCTTCGGTGAAGACCATCAATTGCAACAAGCCATTGATTATAATGTCACAGTATTGAATAAACCGATTAACATGGACAAGTTGAAAGAAGCAATCGTCAAGACCTTAGCCAAATAATTTGCTAAAAAGAACCAATCAATGCCTGACTACAAAAGTCATCATAGGCAGCATCCACAAAATAGAGTCCATGTGCCGGTGCCGTAGCTGCACCAAGGCTTCTGTCTTTACCAGCTAACAACGCAGCAAACGCATCAGGCGTTGATCTTCCACACCCTACATCCACAAGGTTACCAACCAGATTGCGCACCATATGGTAAAGAAACGCATCCGCTGACACTAAAATCGTGATGCAGTGCCCTGATTGTTCAATCGTCAGTGTTTGAATACACCGGGTTGCACTTGATGCCTGACAACCTGCAGCGCGTATCGCACTAAAGTCCTGTCTGCCCATACAGTGCTCTGCAGCTTCTCGCATCGCTTCTACATTCAATGGTTTTGGCATCCACCAGTGTTGCCAACGGTGCAGTGCAGATGCAGTACTACGGTTCCAGATTTGATAACGGTAAGATCGGCCCCGACAATCGAAACGGGCATGAAAATCGGCATCCACTGCCCGCACACCAATCACCCTGATTTCAACAGGTAAAAAACTGTTAATACCATGCACATAAGCCATATGAGAGCGCTGCCAGCGAGAAGCACTCACATCAGCATGTACTAACATTGCTTCAGCATGCACACCTGAATCCGTACGCCCGGCCGCAGTTATAACAACAGTGCCACCTTCTATTTTTTGCAGAGCATCCTGCATTGTCTCTTGTACAGAGCAGGCATTATTCTGTTGCTGCCATCCATGAAAGGGGTGGCCATCAAACTCCACAACCATGGCAATACGCTGCTTTTCCAAGCAATGACTATTAACAGCATTCTCATTTTTTATGTCCACATCCATTGCATCAATCCCTTTAGTTCTCACATCCATGGCCATAAAAATGCGGCCAAACCAATAATAGCCAACAATAGCGAAGCAGCATCATAGTGTATTGCGGGAGGCCGCTGTTGCATTGATAAAGGACTAAGAGAGACCACTTGAGCAGGCCAACGCAACCACAAGCTACACGCATACTCAGAGGCATCGTTCAGCGATTGTCTGAAAGCTGACATCAACAACAAAGGGAATCTTTTCACATCTTTGCGCAAACGAAACTGCCACCGCAAATCCCCAAGCAACAAACTACTATTCATCTTCATGCAGCTCACCATCCACACATACGTCACAAGTCGCTTACCTACATACGGTAATGCGAGCAAATAAGACAACCACTCAGCACGTTTCAATAGACGAAACATCAACATCGCAACAAAAAATAGTGCACTGATATGGAGACTGAGTTTCAAACCTTGAAGCAAACCTTCCCTACTGATTACAATGAAAAAATCGGGCCATAATATCTGACCGGGAGTAAATAGCGCATGCAACAAAATAATGGGCACCAGAAACCAGCGCAGAAGTCGTAATAGTCGGATAGTTGTAAGTGCGTGACCATCTAATACAGAGATCAGTGCAATGGAGAACAAAAGCAGCAATATCGATATGCCCCAGAATTGCACGAAAACAGTCATGAACAACAGTCCCGATCCAAGCAACAGCCTGGACACCGGATAACAGTGATACATATTAAACAGGTTCATACATTGAAATCAGCAAGCGCTGCATGCATCAGTCAGCCAAACTACAGCAGCTTGAATAACGTAAGGAATCAGCTTTTCTTGTCATCCTCGTCATCATCAAAGTTAAACTCATCAAGCAGGTTTCCCAGTACCTGAGTTGCACCATGTTCCAAATCAGATTGACTGGAAGCTGTCTCATCTGCATCAGAAAATTCACTGAGTAGTGAATCGAGTTCCTGTGTCGCACCATGATCGGAAATATTGCCAGAGATGTCGGGAAGATCTGCATTTGGGATCTCAGTCGAGTCAATAAAGCTAAGACCTAGCCCACCCTCTTCATCCGAAAATTCAGCCAGCAAACTATCCAGTTCCTGGGTTGCACCGTGATCCATATCCAGATCAATACCCAGAGATTCCACGCTAGAGACAGACTCGGCTTTAGCATCATCGATCATTGAGACAACCAAATCATCATCGGCACTGCCAAAACTCAGATCTTCATCTTCGTCATCAGAAAACTCACCCAGCAATGAATCCAAATGCTGTGTCGCACCCGGCTCAAATGGTTCAATTATTTCTGTTGTCTCAGGTTCTGCATCATCCAGGCTAGCAAACGTTTCGACTGCATCTATTGAAGGCGCTACATCAGCTGAAGACGCCGCAGCAGTAGCTTCTAATTCAGGCTCGCCAGAGAACTCACTGAGCAGATTGCCAAACTCTTCCGTTGCATCAGTACCAGATGCAGCTGCATTTTCTGTTTTAGGCTCTCCAGAGAACTCACTGAGCAGATTACCAAACTCTTCCGTTGCATCTGTACCGGATGCGGCTTTGCTTTCTGTTTCAGCCTCTCCAGAGAACTCACTGAGCAGATTACCAAACTCTTCCGTTGCATCTGTGCCGGATGCGGCTGATTTTACTGGTTCAGACTCTTCAGAGAACTCACTAAGCAGATTACCAAACTCTTCCGTTGCATCTGTGCCAGATGCGGCTGTTTTTACTGGTTCAGACTCTTCAGAGAACTCACTAAGCAGATTACCAAACTCTTCCGTTGCATCAGTTGATGACTCTGCATCCATTACGAGCAGATCATCTTCAGCACCATCCGTATCTGTAAATTCAGACAACAGATTACCTAGTTCTTGTGTACCACCAAGATCCAGCTCTTCGACGCCTTCAGTTGCAGGTTCAGCATCGGATATAGGTGATTCGATTTCCACACTGACCGGTGCATTGAATTCAGATAACAGATTACCAAACTCTTCAATTGCATCTTCATCAGAACCCGCTGCAGGCGAGTGATCTTCAACACTAGCCGGCTCATTGAATTCAGATAACAGATTACCGAACTCTTCAACGGCATCCTCTTCTTCAGAGAATTCAGATAACAAACTACCCAATTCCTGAGTCGCACCGGAATCAAATGTGCCGGGCAAGTCAGTTGTATCTTCTGCATTAATGGGGGGCAGATCATCAGAAGCATCTAGCTGTTCAAAGCTGAGCCCATCATCACTTGGCGCTATTGAACTACTTTCTTCAGTAGTAAAGTCACCATATTTACTGGTTTCACTTGCGCTATTTTCCAGAAGATCATCTGATTCAAAACTCAAATCAACCGGTGTTTCTTCGATTAGATCACTATCTGCTTGAAGACCCATTGAAGGTGCAGCGTCATTCTGAATCTCTTCATCATCACCAAATGAAGGATCACTCAACCAATTCAGTTCATCGGCAGGCTCATCATCGGCCACATCTGCAACGCCGATATCAGCTTGCGATTTTTCAACACCTGCTACTTCAATACCAGCCAGATCGAAGTCCAACTCGTCAATTTCTGCATCATCAATAGCAATGTCTTGTGCTGGCTCAATTTCAGTTGTTTCAACCAGTGGTTCTAAAACAGGTTCAGAAACAGCTGACGAAGCAGCAGGCGTTTCTACAACACCACCAAATGATTCAACCGCCGCTTGATACTGTTTCAGTTCTACTGCGGCCAGTGCTACTGTAGCAGCAGTAACTGCAGCCGCAAAACCAGCCTTATCCTGTTTATCATGTAATAATTCAGCTTTTTTAACATGTGCATCAGCATTTGCCGGGTTCACGCGCAATGCCAGATCCAACTGCTGCAGCGCTTCGTCATCCATGCCATAACGAATATAGACATCAGCTTCAGATAAATAATCCACACTTGGATCAACGTCCTGCTTCGCATCCGCATCAAAAGCTTCAAGCTCAGCCGTATCTGTATCACTAAGTTCATCTGAGAACGAGGCCATCGAATCCAATGCCCCTGCTTTAGCCGCTGATCCTGTTGCTTCATCGGTCTCAATACTGTCGACGGCTTCTTCAACCACCTCTTCTAAAGAGTCAGCTTTCGATTCCTCTTCAGGTACGGGCTCGACGTTATTTTCAGATAACAGCTGATCAGAGGCCGGATGCACAGGCTCTTTGCGCATACGCATCGCAATCACACCCAGCATAACAATCACTAATGAAAGTAATATCCATGTAATCCAATCGGAAGTAGATGTTTCTTTAGCACTAGCCGTTGGCTGCGCCACCTGCTTCTCTAATTGCGCTTGCAGACGCGTTAACAGAATCTCCAGTTTTTCAACACGAGCATCCGATGCAGCAGCAGCACCCTCATCCACTTTCTCTCTAAGC
>JAJFLF010000073.1 GCA_021772845.1 Mariprofundus sp. | reverse complement strand
CAGCCTTAGCCGCTTTTGCAGCAACTTTAATAGCTTTCCTGTTTGCTTTTTCTGCTGCTTTGGCTGCAGCTTTCTTTTTAGCTTTTTTTTCTTCTTTAGCCTTTTTGGCTGCCGCTTTCTTTTTGGCTTTCTCTTTCGCTTTAGCCGCTTTTTCTGCGGCTTTCTTTTTAGCTTTCTCTGCTGCTTTGGCTACTTTTATAGCAGCCTTTTTGATCGCCTTCTCTTCAGCCTTAGCCGCTTTTGCAGCAACTTTAATAGCTTTCCTGTTTGCTTTTTCTGCTGCTTTGGCTGCAGCTTTCTTTTTGGCTTGTTTTGCTGCCTTAAATGCTTTGCTCTCTTTTGCAGCTGCTTTCTTGGCTTTCTTGTCAGCTTTTTCTGCTGCCTTAGTTTCTTTCGCAGCAGCTTTTTCTGCTGCTTTAGCTGCTTTAGCCGCAGCTTTCTTTTTGGCTTTTTTTGCTGCCTTAGCTGCCTTACTCTCTTTGGTCGCAGCCTTCTTCGATTTTTTGTTAGCTTTCTCTTCTGCCTTGGCTAATTTTGCCGCATCCTTCTTGCTGGCCAGTGCTTCCTTAGCTGCTGCTTTTACCTCAGCTCTCTTTTTAGTCTTCTCTTCTGCCTTGGCTAATTTTGCTACATCTTTCTTGCTGACCTTTTCTACTGACTTAGCTGCTGCTTTTGCAGCATCCTTTTTGGTCTGCTTGCTAGCTTTTTTGGATACCTTAACCCCTTTTACAGCATCTTTCTCGCTAGTCTTTTTTGAACGTTTCATCGTTTCCTCCAGGCTATCTTTATTGCATTTTTTTCCGCAAAAAAAGACGCACATGGCAGTCTGAGGCTCAAGCACCCTCAATACAAGTGCCACGTAAATTGTGAGGAGATTTGAGAAAGTTAAGGGGACAGTTTATGACTTATCTATCACTATTCAGGGCCTTACTTCTACGCCCTATTCACCTATTAGTATCTTACTTAAGAAGTTGCTGATGAGCAGCATCCTGCCAGCAATCAGCAATTCCTTAACCGAGGGGGGGGGGCTCAGCCTCTCGCCTCTGTTTATACCGGATTAATTTCGGCAGCGACCACTGAGATTTCCACCAATAGTGCTTCTCGAGCCATACTGGCTGTAACACAGGCACGAGCTGGTGCATGGCCCTCTGGTACCCAGTTATCCCAAACGTCATTCATCTCGGCAAAATATTGCATATCTTTGATGTAGATCGTTGCCGATAAGATATGATTCCTGTCGCTACCGGCTTGTTGCAGCAGATCATCGACCTTTTCCAGCATCGTTTCTGTCTGTTCTTTCATGCCTTGCTCAGCATCTTTGCATACTTGCCCACACAAATAGATCGTGCCGTTGTGTTTGACGATCCTGCTCATACGTTGTTTTGTTTCAATGCGTTCAATCAATGTATTCACCTTTATATTTTTTATTCCGAATCCTGAAAGCGCCGTATATCGAAAGCCTCGATTGGCAGATCTGTTTTTCCGTCGAGAATCAATTCAGACATGATGCGACCGACAATCGGCGAGAGCTGAAAGCCATGCGCAGAAAAACCGAAGGCGTGAAATATACCGGTTGCTTTGGAGCTGGCCCCGATCACAGGAATGTTGTCGGGCATAAATCCTTCAATACCGGCCCATGAGCGCACAATACGAACCTGTGCCATATGGGGAAAGAAACGGGTCACGGTTTGGGCGCTGGTTTTCAGCGTAGCAAAGTCGATCACCGACTGCTCATGCTCAAAATCGAGCTTCGCCAGATGGGCGCCGCCGATAATCACCGTACCGTTCGGCATCTGTTTGAAGGAGAGCTGGTAGCCCTCCGCGCCTACGGTCAAATCAAGAAATGGAGGCAGACGCTCTGTTACCATCAACGTCGGCGCTTTCGGCGTAAGCGGCACCGACTCACCCAGCATGCCAGCAAAACGGTTGGCCCATGCACCGGCACAGTTCACGACTGTTGCAGCACTAAACGTGCCCTGATTGGTATCAAGCTTCCAGCCGTCGTTGCTCTGTTCGATGCCAAGCACTTCAACACCGCTATGGATTTCAGCACCCAGTGCTATCGCTTTATGGCGAAAAGCAGTGGCGGCATGAAATGGTCTGGCTGAGCCATCCTCTGGATTGTAGAGTGCACCAACACAACCGCTTACAAGCCTTGGCACAAGCCTGTAGAGCGTCTCGCTGTCGATGATCTGTTCATGTTGATAACCCTGGGCTTGCAGCATATCCACACGCGCTTGCAGCTTCTGCAGCGTCGCATCGCTCTCGGCGACCCTGACCTGGCCGTTAAGCGTTACATCGCAATCATCATCCACCAGGTCACGAATATTTCTCCAAATCTCGGCAGCTGCAACACTGAGCGGTATTTCGGCGATGTGGCGATTAAGCTGCCGCAAACCGCCGGCATTCACACCCGAAGCGTGGCGGCCGGGGCTCTGCTTTTCGAGCACGATCGCTTTGATACCGCGACGCCCAAGATGCAGCGCAGTCGAGAGGCCCA
>JAJFLF010000072.1 GCA_021772845.1 Mariprofundus sp. | reverse complement strand
ACTGTTGAAATTCTCAAAGGTCTGAAACTTAAACTGCAGGAACATCATGGCGTGCGTTACAGCAATACCGCTATTGAACTGACTGCGAAACTGGCTAAACGACACCTGACAGAACGCCAGCTACCTGATTCAGCTATAGATGTTCTGGATGAAGTAGGGGCATCTATGCGCGTGAAACCAGAGGATAAACGTCGCACTCAAATTAATGTGCATGATATTGAAACGATGATTGCTTCGATGGCCAGAATTCCACATCAGCAGGTCAATGCATCAGATAAAAAACGCCTGTCGAGTCTTGATCGTGATCTGAAATTATCTGTGTTTGGGCAAGACAGAGCCATCGATCAATTGGCTTCCAGTATTAAATTATCACGTGCAGGTCTGTCCCATCCTGAAAAACCTATTGGTTCATTTTTGTTCACTGGTCCAACCGGTGTGGGTAAAACAGAAGTAGCACGACAGCTAGCCCGCACGATGGGTGTAGAGCTGATTCGTTTTGATATGTCTGAGTATATGGAGTCACATACGGTTTCCCGTTTGATCGGTGCGCCTCCGGGCTATGTCGGTTTTGAGCAGGGCGGCCTGTTAACCGAAGCGATCAATAAAAATCCACATGCCATATTGTTGCTCGATGAAATAGAGAAAGCGCATCCGGATCTGTTTAATCTTTTATTGCAGATTATGGATCACGGTACGCTAACCGATAATAATGGTCGCAAAGCTGATTTCCGCCATATTGTGCTTATCATGACCAGCAATGCAGGTGCGTTTGAAATGCAGCAGAATAGTATCGGTTTTAATCCGCAATCCCGTCAGGGAGCGGATGATGAAGCGATCAAACGTATATTCACGCCTGAGTTCCGTAACAGGCTCGATGCGACTATTGGCTTTGAAACGCTGAAAGAAGACGTTATTTTGCATGTTGTCGATAAGATGCTTGTGGAATTGGAAACGCAGTTATATGAGAAGAAAGTTGAATTGGACGTAAGCCATGCAGCCAAACGCTGGTTGGCCAAAAATGGTTTCGATGCGCAAATGGGAGCACGTCCAATGGCTCGCCTGATTCAGGAGCATATCAAGAAACCGTTAGCAGATGCAATTTTGTTTGGTGATCTGCAAAAGGGTGGCACTGCAGTTTTTGATTGTCAGGATGATGCAATAATCATGTTGGATTCGGAGCGTGAAGCTGACATTGCGCAAAGCAAAAAAGAGCTGTCAGAAAACGAGATCGCATGAGTGATTGTAAGGCTGGTTGTACGACAGATCACAAGAGTGACTGCAAGACTAAAGCAGTAGTCAATCAAGGCAGTTCCATTACAGAGCGCAGCAAAGATCCAAAAGCCTATACCGCTGATTTCAGTCATGAAGAGAGTGCGATGCTTCAAATCGATATGCAGGCAATTGGTGTGGTGCATAGCACGTATCACGAACGTTTCTCTACACCGAGACAAGCAACATTGGATAATCCTGAACCAGCACAGATTCACCTTAATGCTGGCCTTAACTTTGAACAGGCTGTTAAGGATTTAGATGGTTTTTCACATGTTTGGGTTATTTACTGGATGCATTTGAATAAGGGGTGGAATCCGACGGTAATACCTCCTCGTGGGCCGAAAGTGCGCCGTGGTCTGTTCTCTACCCGTGCACCACACAGGCCCAATAGCATTGGGCTCTCCGCTGTCCGGTTAACAAAAATCAGCGGGCGAATATTGCATATTGAAGGTCATGATATGCTTGATGGCACACCGGTGCTCGATATCAAACCTTATATCCCTTATGCCGATGCCATAGCTGATGCCACTAGTGGCTGGGTAGCCGAAACCGGTTTAATTATCTCCACCCCATAATTTGAAACTGACGCGCTCATGATAAGTATGAGTAGCTATTGTTATTGTTGGATAAGTAACCATTTTTTTATGCGGGAATCACCAAGCTGTGTATACTTAATCTTGTGCTGGATGTGAGCAGAAACTTCTCAAACCTCCAGTGAATAGAAGGCGGCGGCATGATTATTGCTCGTCGAAACAATAAGCAGAATCAGGGGTTGTTTGAGGATTATAATATCGCTAAATAAGGGAGGGATTTATGTGCAATATGTTATGTGTAGAGCTTGGCCATGAATCGTAATGTATGTTTTATTCCTACTCTGTTGTTGATTGTATGTATGGCGCAGTCATGTGCCTATCCTGATAAATCGGAACTGAAAAATATGGGTAAAGCAGATATCCATACTGTTTCCGATGAACGTATTAAAATAGTCATGCAGAACCTGAAATCACTTACCTTGAATCGCTATTACGATGCGGTTGAAATGGAGAAAGAGGAGACCAGATATTTTGGTGAAATAGCCGATATTGCTGAATCAGTCAGCAGATCGGCACAGTCTGTTGCACTACTCGGTTATCAACAGAAGCTGAATCAGGTGGAGTATGAAAAGTTTATGGGATTTGCTGACAGGCTTGGTTCTCAGGCCAGGGAGATGAAAAAGCTGGCAGATTCGGGCAAGGTGAAAGGATTGCGTGAAAAAATGCGTAAAATGATCGCTACCTGCAATAGCTGTCATGACAGCTTTAGAAACATGCCGTTGAATGTACGATGAATACGTTTATGAAGTTAAACCGAACCATTTTAATATTTAGTACAGTTATTGTTGGACTGCCACTATGTCTGTTGTTGGTTTCTTCAGACGGCGTTAGCGCTGAATTCGACAGACAGGCCGTGCAGAAAGAGCTGGAAATGCTCAAGCAGCGCATTTCCAGCCTTGAGCAGTTACTGCAGCAGAGGCCAGAAAAAAATGAGGCTATTAAGAAGGCTGATGAGCACAAGATGATTGAGCAAGCTATGCCGGTGGCAAAAAACTCTAATGGAGCAGTTGCAAAAGAGAAGGGCGCGATTGAGATAAGTACATCCGGTTCTACGATGACAATCGGTGGCGAGGTTCGTGTGGATGCTGTCTTCAATAATCCGACGAGCAGTTCAAATTTCGTTCTTAGATCCTCTGCAATTGCTTCTTCGACAGCCGCTCAGGATGAGCGCGGGCACTTCTCTATGCAAGCCAGAGAAAGTAGGTTTTGGTTTAAAACCAATACGCCGATAAATGGTGATGCCCTGCGCACGCTGATTGAAATTGATTTTAGGGGCTCCGTGGGCAATGAGCGGGTCACTAATTCGCACAATATCAGACTCAGACATGCTTACGCAAAGTATGCTGGTTTTACCTTTGGACAAACGAATTCGACCTTTATGCACTCGGGGACGACTCCGGATTTGATCGATGACCCGACCAGTGAGGTGTTGGTTCGTCAGCCGTTAATCCGTTATACCTATCCGTTTGACAATGGAGACTTCCAGATTTCACTCGAGCAGCCTGAAACAACCCTGACTGATATACTAGGTGCCCGGATCACACCCGATGATGACCGACTTCCAGATCTTGCAGCCAAATATAGCTGGTCCCCAGGCTGGGGAAAGATATCGATCTCTGGTGTATTGCGTCAGCTCCGAATTGATAGCGGTGGAACTGCTATTGGAGGCGTGCCGGCCGGTGTTACAGATCAGGCGGTGGGTGGAGCACTTTTTGCATCCGCAAAGATCAACCTGTGGGGAGCGAATAACATTCGACTGGGTTCATTGTATGGTAACGCTGTGGGCCGCTATGTGTCTTATAACAGCTTTAATGCTGCGATGATTGATTCGGCAGGGAATATACATTTGCAACGAACGCTGGCTGGTTTTGTCGCATTGCAGCACTGGTGGGATGACAACTGGCACTCATCAATTGTGTTTTCACGTTCACAAATCAATAATGATTTGAATATCTTACCAGTAACCGTTTACAACTACTTCCAGTCCTATCATGCCAATCTGCTCTGGGCACCGCTGCTGAATACGAGCATGGGCATAGAGTATATTTATGCGACATCGAAAAAAGAAAATGGAGAAAAAGGACTTCTTCAGCGCATAAAATTTTCGGCGATCTACAAATTCTAACTTCTGTTGGCTGCAAAGGTTCTTCGTGAGAAGCATGCTGTAAATTATTGTGTGCTAGAATCATAGCAGCATATTGTTTGATACGATCCATCTGTTCAGATACTAATAGAGGCCAATAGATCAGCTGTGGAGTTAAAGCATTGATGTGATTAGAAGGTTCTCTTTATTGTAATCAGTGACTATCATCAGGCCAAATAGATTTAGGAGGCACTTTTCCATGCATGATAAGTCTAATAATGGTAAAGATGATGAGGAATTCAGCTTGAATAAGTTTGATTTAAACGATGATGAACAGAAACCAAAGACAGGCGAAACTGATGATTTTAATGCTCTGATTGGTGGTGATGAACTGTTCGATTCTGCTCCAGCTCCTGAATCAGAACACGATAAACACGCTCCATCTATAGCGGATGCAGTTGAACCAACGCAGGAGAGTGTTGCGGCTAATAAAATGGGTGCATTTGATGCTGCTGATTACTCTCCAGTTGCAGATGAGCCTCTGGTTGCTGCTGATATGGATCGTTTGGATGATGTGTTTGCTGATGAAGCTGAAGAGCCGCCAGTGCAAGAGGAATCTGGCAGCCGTGTGATGAGCATTTTTGTAGTTGTTGCGATTGTGATTGTTGCTCTGGTTGCATGGTTGAATATGGGTGATGATGAGGATGCAGTAAGTGAGCGGCATATGTCTCAGCCTGTATTGGATGAAGAGATTCAGATGCAGCGTTCTGAGAAAAAGTTACTGGAGATGCAGGAGAGTCTGACGTCTCTGCAGCAGAGACTGGCAGCAAAAGATGAGCAAATTGCTGAATTAACGCATCTGGTTGCGGAGCAGTCCCGTAAACGGCAAAAATTAGAGGCCCAAAAAGCAGCTTCTGTGATTAAAAAAGTTAGGCCGGTAGTGAAAAAACAGCTGCAGAAATCTGTTTTCGAACCGATTCAATCAGTTCAACCCATTGTAAACAAACAAACAACAGGTTGGGTGATTGTTATTGCATCCGTAGCTACGCGTGCAGCTGCAGATAAAGCATTGAAAGGACTAAAAGCCAATGGCATTAATGCAGAGGTTAAACCTACAACTGTGAAAGGAAGGCCGTGGTATCGCATTCGTGTCAGTGGTTTTAACAGTCGTCAGGAAGCCAATGCGAAAAAAGCAAATCTGCAAAAACAGCACGGAATCAAAGATACTTGGATTCATAAACCGGGTTAGGAGTCTGTAGTTGATTGAGTAACGATCATGCCAGATAGTGCAAACAAACTGATATTAAACAGTGCTGAATGTAGGCTGGAGGCTAATGCGGGTGAGCTTATTTTACTCACTGGTGATGTGGGTAGTGGCAAATCCCTTTGGTTGAAAAGGCTGGCTCAGCTGGTGGAGCTGCCTAAAGGTCTGACATTCAATATGGCAGATTCTGCACCGGTGGTACGCATGTTATTTGATCGCTGGCCCAGTAGCTGGTTGGGGCAAACTGTTGAAGAAGAGTTGATGTTTGGCCTCAAAGATTCATGTTCGGCCTCTCAATTAGAACAAACCTTGTTGCAGTGGGGCTTGATGGATGTGGCACTTACAGCCGAACCACAGGCATTGAATCGGTTGCAATCGGTTCGTTTGTCACTGGCTGCAATGGATTTGGCAAAACCTGCATTGGTACTGTTGGATAATCCTTCTGCTGCACTGTCTGAAGAGATGGCGCTGAATTTATCAAAGGATATTGCCAGCTGGCTGAAGAATAGTAATACAATCGTGGTCGTCGCCACGAATCGCAGGCAGGATTGGCAAACTGTGCTTACGCAGACTTGGAATGTGAAAAGTCCTATGCAGTTGCCAGAGTGCGTGAAATATTGAAAGCCGTTGAAATAGAAGGAATTAGCATGACAGATAGGGTTCATTTTTCGTTCGCATTAAGTCCACGCATGCGTTCGTTTATCGAGTTGCGTGATGCACTTAACTGTCTTGATAAAGCCTACACAGAGAAGCTTGGTTCAAACTGGTTACACGCCGCATGTGATTTGCGGGCTTCTTTATTAGGTGATCATGGTCGCAAAAACGCTATTCCTGAAGTGATCTGCTTGTTTAAAGATATGAAAAACTATCTGAAAAAATTAGCGGATGATGTACCTAAATACCGTGATCATATTTTACAGTCCTGTGATCATATTGATTTTATTGTTGGTCAACTTAAGCCGGGTTTACCTGAAGCGTGTCAGTATCTCACTCAAGATGCGCTAGTGAATGCTTATCTCAATACGCAGAAGAAACACGATTGGTTAGGGCATAAGTTGTGCATGCAACAGAGTATAAATGCGATCTGGATACATGCGGATATGCGTACGCAACCTTTACACAAGGCACTTGCTCCATTGAGTCATGCTATCAATAGCTTGAACGAAATGTTGAACGATTTTGTCGGTTGGGAAAGCTGCATGGCTGAAGGTGGAACCGGGCAAATCACGCCTGAGCGTGGCAAGTCCTTTGGTTTGTTGGTGATTGCGCTGCCAGCCAGTGCCGTATCTGAAGGTGTGATCCCGGATATTTCTGGTAATAAACTGGCGATTCGTTTGCGTTTTCAACGCTGGGAACCGGGTAAATCAACCAGTGATTTCAGTGAGAATATTCCGTACTCCATGATGTTAGTTCCGATTGGGAATTGATATGACGAACGAAAAAAATACTGCCTTAACATTCTCTTGTCCGATATGTAAAAAAAAGGTCAAACGTACCAATGATGACTTTCCCTTTTGCAGTGCACGCTGTCGCACCAATGATTTGGGACAATGGGCCTCTGATGAATATCGTATTGCAGGTGAACCTGTAACTATAGCAGATGACTCTGAAGGATATTGAGCACAGCTTAGTAGCAATTATACCAGTATGCGTTTAATACTTGCTTCCAGTTCACCCTATCGCGTTGAACTTTTACAACGATTAGGACTTCCATTTGAACAGATGAATCCAGACTTTGCCGAGGCTAGGGCTGGTACAATGCCAGCAGCTAAATTGGTGAAATACAACACGCTGGGCAAGGCGCATAGCCTGTTTTCATCTGAGTCTTTATCTACCGATCCAGATGTTACCATTATCGCTTCAGATCAAATTGCAGTTTGTGGTTCCACCGTGCTGGGGAAACCGGGAAGTATTGAGAATGCCTGTGCGCAATTGAGCATGTTGTCGGGACGATCAGTCACGTTTTTAACCGGTCTGACTGTCTTGAGCAGAGCATCTGAATTTTATGAAACGATTCCCTTTCAGGTGCATTTCCGGCATTTATCAAAGGCAGAAATAGAAACCTATGTGAATATTGAAAAGCCGTTGAACTGTGCGGGTAGTTTTAAGTCTGAGGGGCTTGGCATCTCGTTGTTTGATCGCTTAGAAGGCGATGATCCAACGGCGTTGATCGGTCTGCCGTTAATTCGATTAAGCCAATGTTTAAAACCTTTATCATTATTGACCGCCAAGGTGACGAAGGAACAGGGGCACCTGACCTGATAGTGTGGTGAAAGCATCACTCATCAGATAAATGATGCCCGGCATGCCGAGTGCAATGGTAAGAAGACCCAAGCCAATAGTGAGTGGGAAGCTGACAAAAAACACCTGAATCTGAGGGACTGCTCGCGATACTAGACCCAGTGCAATGTAGACAAACGTCAGCAGTAACATGATGGGTGCTGCAATTTTAAGGGCGAGAATAAACATGAGTGCAGCGGCATCTGTTAATTCCATAAAGGCTGGAAATGACCAGACATGATTGATGGGGAACAGGCTAAAAGAATCAATTAACGCATGAATAAACATATGATGTGCACCGACAACAACCCATAATAACATGGCCAGGGTAATCGTTAATTGTGAAATTACGGACTGTTGGCTGCGGGTAATAGGATCAAACACATTAGCCACAGTCATACCCATTTGAAAGCTCATCAATTGACCAGCGAACTGGGCAGAAGCAAAGATCAATTGCGCGAAAAGGGCAATGGCTCCGGCAATTAGCATCTCCTGCATAGCAATGGTGGCAAACACAATAGGATTAATCGGTATCGTGGGAACTTGATCCTGTACAATGGGAAAAATAAGCAGACTAAGCAACACAATGAAACCAACTTTAACCTGTATAGGGATCAATTGATGTCCAAGCACAGGCAAGAGAATCAGCATCGTAGCAACACGAAGCAATACTAATGAAGCTACGATAATGTGCTGGATATCAAACCATGGGAAATCCATTATTAGATCATCCTGGTATGCTAATTGGTCAGGGTGGGGATCATGTTAAAGATGTCTCGGGTGAAGGTGACCATGCGTTCCGTCATCCAGGGGGCAGCAATGATCATAGCACCAAACACGGCAATGATTTTGGGTACAAATGTCAGTGTCATTTCCTGAATTTGGGTGAGAGCCTGAAATAGTGAAATGGATATACCAACAATTAGCGCTACTGCTAACATAGGCAATGAAATAAGCAAAATCATTTTGACTGCTTCACTGCCAATTTGAATAACTGAATCAGGTCCCATAATGAGTTAACAGCAAAGTAGATGCCACAATTGATTAATAATATGCTTTGATCAAAGCAGCACTACATTTTGAAGCTTGCAAGCAGATTGGCTGTAATTAAATGCCAGCCATCCACCAATACAAACAGAATGATCTTCAAGGGTAAGGATATCATCACAGGCGGCAACATCATCATACCCATGGACATCAATACACTGGCAACGACCAGATCCAGAATGACAAAAGGTATATAAATCAGAAAGCCGATTTCAAAGGCTGTGCGTAGCTCGGATATGACGAATGAAGGAATTAATACATGCAGGGGTGTATCTTCAGCTTTGGCCGGCTTTTCCATTTTTGCAGCGCCCAGAAACAGTATCAGATCATCTTCACGTGTCTGTTTTAACATAAAGCTACTTAAGGGTTCGATGGCCCGGTCAATGGCAACCGATTGTGTGATATCTTCGTTGAGGTATGGCGTAAGGGCTTGAGTGTCAATTTTTTGCCATACAGGCATCATGATGAATATGGTCAGGAATAGAGCCAGCCCAACCAAAATTTGATTCGGTGGTGAATTCTGTGTGCCCATGGCCTGGCGCAGGAAGGCAAAGACGATAAGAATACGCGTAAAGGATGTCATCATGACCAGTATCGATGGTGCCAGGGTCAGGATTGTCATCATGGCGATAATCTTCAGGCCGGTGAACCAAGCATCGGGATCTTCGCTTTCTCCTAAACTGAATGAAAGGGTAGGGATATCTGCTGCATAGGCCCAAGTCGGTAAACATGCTGCAAGACAGAATGATAAGCATAGAAACAGGCGTTTATTCATCTTCTGCAGCCTCTGTCTTGTTGAGTGTCTGGTCGTTTCGCAGTTGCACCATACCACCGGGAGAGAGGCCAAGTAGATAGTGCTGATCTTTATGGCGAACTTCGACAATGCTATTTTTACTGTCGATGTACATGCGCTGAACAATTTTGAAATCACGTTGAACAGGACCACCCTGATGAAGATTTAATCGACGCATACCCCACACAAGTAAGGCAAATATACCCAGTACAAGAGCTAGCCCTAATATAGATTGCAGTAACATCGATAACATGTTGGTTTCCATATGTGCTTGGCCTGGATGCGGTTACGATAAACTGTGAATACGAGCAGAAGCGGATACTACTTCAGTAATGCGGACACCCAGTTTGTCTCCAGTGGATACCACTTCACCTTTGGCAAAAATACTGCCGTTTGCCAATATCTGTACTTCTGCATTGGCTTCTTTATTAAGCTCAATCACCATGCCTTTATTCATGCGGGCTATTTGATGCAGTGGCATTTTAACACGACCAAGCTCTACACTAATCTCCAGTGGCACATGCATGATGGTTTCAAGATTGGCTGTTTGACCTCCGCCTTGCAATGCATCCTGGGCGTTGTCTATTGCATTATCGGTCATGATTGGCCTCCATTGGTAATTGGATCTAAAATTTCTGCTGCCAAAGCACCGTCTTTTTCACCGGCTCTGGCTTCAAACATAGGAATATTTTCTACCCATATAGAACATGGGTCACTTGCTCTGGTGGTCAGTGGTAAAAATTCACCGGGTTTGAGTGATAGAAAGGCGCCAATATCAATCTGACATCTACCCATTTCAAAACATACATTGGCGGATGTTTTTGAAATTTGATTCATCAAACTATCCGACCACTCATTATCGGCGCTGGTTGGTTCATCACTTACAGCCACACGAAGAATCTCTAACATGGGTTCAAGAAAAGAGTGAGGATAGTGCACGCCCATTTGACAGGTTAATTCGGGATTCAGCTTGATATCAAAATAAGTGCTGAAGCATTTTTCCATTGCGCCGGCCATGGCCAAAAATTGCGGGTCGTGATCAATTTTTAACACTTTAAAGTCCAGTGGATGCACTGGCTGCCATAAAGTGCACAATGTCTGCGCTATTTTTTCAGCGATACGCTCACTTAAGCGCATTTCTACGGGTGATAACACTTCAGGATTGCCAGATGATTCGCCATCGCCGCCTAGCATGGCATCCACATAAGCAACAATCATGGCGGTGTCGAATGTAATCATCATGCGACCAATATCATCGACTTCCAATACGAAATATACCTGAGGGTGATCGACAGTAATGAGTTCTTTATAGATGCTACTTTCGAGTTTATCCATTTGCACACTGATATCGCGTCCGAACACTTCATCCCACTGCTCATCCAGCATTTCTACCAATCGTTCCTGAAGGTTAACAAACATGGGATAACGTTCGGGGCTATCTTCATCTGTGCTATCAAAATTATATTGCTCAACCTGTTCTGGTTGCGGCATTGGAGGCAGGGATGCAAACATCGCTTCTGCTTGCTCGGATGGAGCTACTTCAGCCATTAAAGCTTCAATTTCCTCCGGTGCAAGAATGGGTTCACTCATCTCATGCTCCTGTATGCGTTGTGATGTTCATAGCCTTTGTTTTACTGAGACACGAAATCAGTGAAATAGAGGGTTTTAATCGGATTGCCACCAACAGCTCGGTTCATGTGCCAGACAAGATCTTCTTTGAGTTTATATTTACCCTGTGGCGTGCGAATTTCAGAAAACTTTTTACTCATCAGATGTGTGATGACCAGATCGCGAACCTTAACTATTTTGGCATTTACTTTGGCCTGAGCTTCTTCATTGCGCACTTCTAATTTAATTTTAGTACGCAGGAATCGACTCTGGTCAGTATCGGCTAAGTTGACCGTGATGTTATCAATATCCATGAGTACGGTAGGAACATCGCTTTCATCCTCTGCTTCCGGTATTTTTGTTTCATCTGTCTGCTCAACCTTGGAGGTGGGGGACTCAGCTGCTGGTTCAATGCTCATCAATTTCCATGCAACAAAACCACCAACAGCCAGTACGAGCACCAATAAAACCAGGTTGATGATAGGTAGGATTCCACCGCCGGATTTTCCCTTCTCTTCAGTAGCTTCGTTATCTGCCATGATCTTCCTCCACGTTCATCGTGTCTTTCTTCTTATCTGTTGTCATGTTGTGTTGTCAGTCTTTTGAGACAACAATATCAACACGTCTGTTTTTATCGCGTCCGAATGGTGTTGCTTCAGTTGAAACCGGGCGAGAAGGTCCGTATCCGGCCAGAGACAATCGTGATGCACTGACCCCTTCATCTTCTAGTATATGCAAGACTGATGCCGCTCTGGCTAAAGAGAGTGTCCATGGGTCGGCAAACTGACTATCCGTTAAATCTGTATCGGCATTGGTATGGCCCTGAATACTAATTTTGCCAGGAGACATCGCTAACATTTGCGCTAACTTTTTGATGGCCGTGCTATGCTTAGCTTTAAGTTTTGCAGAGCCTTCTTCAAATAGCACTGCATCAGGTATTCTTAGGTAGAGGCGATCTTTAATGATTACCCCTTTTACTTTGTGCTTTAACGTACTGTTTTGTAGCAGTGCTTGACTGTTTTGACGCATGGCCAACATAAGTTCTTCTGCAGATACAAGCTTTTGCATTTCAAACGGGGGCATGATTTGAAGTTCGGTTTTGGAACCGGTATTGAGCACGGATACAGCATTTCTGAATGAGGTTTCAATGTCGGAAAGGCCAGTCTTATCCATGGTGGACATGGATATAAGTAATATAAAGAAGGTTAACATGAGACTGACCAGATCTGCAAAGGTGGTCATCCACGCTTCTGTATTGGGCGCGTATACGACAGGCCACTTTTTCTTCTTAGCCATTAGAACGAATTGCCCGGAGCTTGAATTGCTGGACGTTGTTTCTGATGTATCATGCCTTTTTGCACATTCTTATCGGTCGTAGGACGGAATTTTAAGGTGATATCTACCCTGCGACTAAATTCAGGGTGGTTTGCAATGGGATGTTTATCTCCCATGCCAATGGCAATCATGCGTGAATTAGCAACGCCGCGTTCGTAAAAGGCGTGGAATACACTCATGGCACGGGAAGCAGAGAGCTCCCAGTTGGAGTGGTAACCGGATCCGCGTGTTGGAGTATCATCGGTGTGGCCTTCAATCTTAATTTCAATGACTTCCGGGCGTTTGAAACTTTCAGCCAGTTTGTCGATTAATGGCTTGGTATCAGGGGATAACTCCACTTTTCCTGGTTTGAAGGCAATATGTTCGCTGAAACGAACGCGAACAGTACTGTTATCCAACGGTAATACTGTCATAGCTCCTTCTAAACCAAGATCTTTGGATATATCTGTCAATTCTTTGGCGGTCCTCTTGGGCGCGGTTGACCCTTCTACAATATCGCGTGTGGGCAGAGCTGGGCCTTCACCTTGAGAGAGATTGGCGCCACGTGGCATTGGATTGAAGGTGCCTGCCAATGAACCGAGCGCAGCCAGTCGTTTATCATCTACAATGACAGCATACGATGTCAGCAAAATGAAAAACGCTAACATCTGCATCATCAATTCTAGAAACAGTGCAGCGCCCGGATCCGATGGAAACGGTAATGGTGCCGGTTTCTTTTCTTTGTTGGCCATATCTAGTCCGTCACTACAACCTTAATCGAATGATGACTTGCGTTCTTTTGGTGGCAGGTAACCCAATAGCTTTTGCTCCATGACACGAGGGTTCTCACCGGCCACTAGCGATTGGATACCAACCAGAATGATTTCATGTACGAGCAACTCTTCCTTGCTGCGTGTTTTTAATTTTCCTGCCATAGGCAAGAATAAAATATTCGCCATGAGCGCACCATAGAATGTTGTCAGCAGTGCGATCGACATGGAGGGGCCAATAGAAGAGGGGTCTGACATGTTTTGCAGCATCAGTACGAGCCCAACCAGTGTACCAATCATGCCCATAGACGGTGCATATGTGCCTAGAGAAGTGAACATGTCGGCGCCAACAGCATGACGCTCTGATATTTTATCCATCTCCATGTAGAGAATATCTTCAATGGCAGTGGGCTCTTGACCATCAATGGCCATTTGCAATCCTTTGGACATGAATTGGTTTTCGATGCTTCCAACTTCACTTTCCAGCGCGAGGATTCCATCCTTACGCACAGTTTGAGCAAGTTCGACCAGCTTGGCGATGACATCGGCACCTGCATCCACTTTGTACATGAATGTTTTCATTACAATGCCGATAACGCCGATACATTTGGCCAAAGGATAACCCACCAGTAGAACACCGCATGTACCACCGATGACAATCATCATGGAAGGGGGGTCAATGAAGCTGGGTAATCCGCTTCCAATGGCAAATGCCACTAATCCAAATGCAACGACAATTCCTATAAGAGTTGCTATATCCACGGAAACCTCCCGGATCCATTGATTGGCTTCCGCTCTGGAGCAGAGGGGAGACCTTTTTATCTATTTAAAGAGCTTTAGCAAGAAGCGTGCTAATTTCTGCAGCTGTCTTATATGGATCTTATTATTTAAGAAAATCGGGTGATTATGTGCAATAAAAAAAGGGCCTCTGGAAACCAGAGACCCTTTAAAGTCTGTTGTCTTTGTGTTGTTATTTAGTTGAAGATAGGGAAATGTGCGCTTGATGCCATGAGGAACAGCATTGGAATAGACAGCAATGTATTGATGCGGCTAGCCATCAATGCTTTTTTGCCTGCTGCTGCTTTTTCATCAGCACTTGCTTCGTCGATGCCGATTACTTTTTTCTGATTTGGCCAGATAATAAAAGCGACATTAATCCACATGATAATACCGAACGTTGCACCGATCATGATATCTGTGCTGATCGCGCTTGCACCACCGGTTTTCCACAAACCCATCAATAGTAACAGGCCGAAGAATACTGTTGCCATGGCTGCGAAACGGAACCAGAACAGTGCGCGGCGTACAATGCTGCCCTCTTTGAACAGGTCAGCTTTAGTTTCAGCGCTTACGCCACCAAGTGAAGGAACCTGAACAAAGTTGAAATAATAGAGCAGGCCAATCCAGATAATACCTGCCAGGAAGTGACCCCAGCGTGAGACAGCTCCAAGCATCTGTTCTGCACTAAGTCCGCCACCAGTAGCAGTTGCAATTGCAATGAGCACAGCTGTGAGTACAAATCCAGCGATGATCGTAAGTTTATGATCTAATAATACTTTCATGAGTTTTCTCCTAAGGGGGTGAGCCCCAATATTTTGGGCGCATAATACCTGATTATAAGACTCAGGTATTCTTTTTCAAATTATGGTTATAAATAGTTGGTGATTTTATGCGTACTTTTTCTTGCTGAATAGATAAAAAAAGCCGCCCAGATGGACGGCTTTTCAAACTTAATCATAAGCTGATTACATCATTTTACGAAATGCTGCCTGCTTTTTAGCAGAAACAGATATCAAAAATGGGCAGAGCTATTAGTCGATGGAGCAGGCTAGCTCTTCTTCAATCTTACCGCCGCTTTCTACTTCATCAATGATCTTCTGGTAGTGCTCATTTACCGGGCAGCCACAGCCGTGCTG
The DNA here is from genome assembly GCA_021772845.1 of Mariprofundus sp. Lineage (GTDB taxonomy): Bacteria > Pseudomonadota > Zetaproteobacteria > Mariprofundales > Mariprofundaceae > Mariprofundus. Next base: position 907 of record JAJFLF010000072.1, on the reverse strand, counting down.
GGTGGTTGCATGCAGACGTGCCTGTTCAATGTGCCACTGTGCAACTTTCAAATGCTGATCAACGTTCATATTATTATCCTCTTTGCATATAATTTAATCGGGGAATGGGTCCGATGAGTTGGATAAGCTAGCATGCGTAGCGTAAAAAAAAAGAATGTCGAACTATTATCCATCTGTCTCATGGGGGGATCAGTTGGCTTTGTTTCGTTAGAGTTGCTGCTTGTTTCAACATTTGAACAAGCAATGGTTTGTTCACGTTACTACAATTAGATGCAGCTCCGCTGTGGATAGATAATCAGGGCTGGCGTCACAGTGGAAGATGCATAATAATCGCTGAATTGAATTAAAAGAGGTGAAGATGGCTGAGCAACAAAAGAATTCGTGGAAACCAGGGAAACGTGATGCCGTTTTTCTTGCTATTGTTGCAGCTGTAGTGATTGCGCTGGTATTGGGAACTACGGATAGAAAAACGATTGCTGTGCCAAGTGATGATGTGCATCGTAGTGTTACAAGCAAGGCTGCTTGCATGGCCTGCCATGATTCGGCCGGTGTGCATCCGCAACCACCTACGCATACAAAAATGGAAAGATGTTTTCTCTGTCATACACAGCCGAAGGGGTGGGCGGGAGCGCCGAAGTGAAACGCATTGGCATAAGCCTTAAGCCTAATGATGAACGCGCTTGTAATGTATTGAATGCATTGCAAGGCTGGTTATTGGAAAAAGGTTGTGAAGTCTTTGTTGATAATAGTGTAGAACACGGACTTGATCTGAATGACTTATGTCAATCGATGCCATTGGTACAAATGTTGGGGCAAATAGATTTAATGGTTGTGCTCGGTGGTGACGGAACTCTGCTGCATGCTGCGCGTAACTTTATCGGTTCGGGAACACCAATTCTTGGTATTA
>JAJFLF010000071.1 GCA_021772845.1 Mariprofundus sp. | reverse complement strand
ACGGCTGTAAGGGCGACCAGGCAAGGTGCGTTTGATTTTGTTGAAAAGCCACTCTCTTTTGATCGTTTGATGATTTTAGCACGCAATGCAGTACAAAAACGCCGCATGGAGCAAGAGAATAGAGATCTGAAACGTCAGGATGTGATACATCATAGTCGGCAGGAATTGATTGGTGATAGTGCTGCGATCTCTGAGGTAAGAACATTGATTAAGCGCATTGCTCTCTCTGATGCTCCGGTACTGGTGCTTGGTGAACACGGTACGGGAAAAGCTGTGGCGGCACGCATGTTACATGCTGCTTCAAAAAGGAGAGATGCACCATTTGTTGAGGTGAATACTGCCAGCGTAGCTGCGGGAAGAATGGATTCAGAACTCTTTGGGCATGAAAAAGGTGCTTTTTCCGGAGCTCTGCATGCGCAGCGAGGCAGCTTTGAAACGGCCCACAATGGAACGTTGTTTTTTGATGAAGTCACTGAGTTGAGTATGGCGGCACAGGCGAAAGTGCTGCGGGTGCTGCAAGAACGTGTGATCCAGCGTTTAGGCAATCCTACATCGCTACCGAGCAATGTACGGTTGATTGCAGCCAGTACCCGAGACCTTGATCAGGTATTGCGTGAAGAAAAACTAAGAGAAGATTTTTATTACCGCTTGAATGTGGTCTCTATTCATATGCCTGCGCTTAAACAACGCCTGGATGATTTGCCTCTGTTATTGGAGACACTGGCTGATGAGCAGGCAAAAATATTGGGTGGCGAAGCAGTACGTTTTGACGCCGATGTGATTGAGGCTCTTAAATTATACGCCTGGCCGGGTAATGTGCGTGAGTTGCGTAATTATATTGAACGCTGCCATATTTTGATGCCGGGTGAACAGATGACGCTATCCAGAATGCTTCCACCAGATCAATCTTCCACTCAGACTGCATCAGCACATTCAGCATATGGGGAGGCTGCTCGTCTGTCTCAATATGCCAGTGATGATGAGGAAATAGATAACTTTCATGATGCGCGAGAAGCGTTTGAACGCATCTATCTGCTTCAGCATCTGGATAAACATGACTGGAATATCAGTCGAACATCCGCAGATATAGGTATGGAGCGCAGTCAATTGCATCGCAAGATTAAATCGTTCGGGTTAGTGCCGTCGGAGAAGGAGTCCTCATGAAGAATGTTGTTATTCTAGGGGCTGGAGAGGTGGGTTATCATATCGCTAGCCGCCTTTCTGCAGAGGGCAATAATGTGTCAGTGGTTGATCAGGATGGGGATCGACTGCAAGTGATTGCAGATTCAATGGATGTAAAAACCGTTTGTGGGCAGGCATCACATCCCACTGTTCTGGAGTATGCTGGGGCTGCCAACGCCGATTTGTTGATTGCAGTGACCACCAATGATGAAGTGAATATGCTGGCCTGTCAGGTGGCGCATTCGCTGTTTAAGGTGCCTACTAAACTGGCCCGTGTGCGTGAGCCGGATTACGCCAATTATCCTGGTTTGATTGGCCGTGATGATTTGCCTATTGATGTAATTATTTCACCGGAAGGGGAAGCGGCCAAGGTGGTGATGGGGCGCTTGAATGTATCGAGTGCGCTCGATGCTCGAGAGTTTTTTGATGGTGCTATTCAGCTGGTTGAATTTACCGTTCGTCCCAAGAGTAATCTGGCTGGTCTATCGCTGATGGAGTTACCTGAAGTGATGGGGGATCTGCGCGTTTATGTTGTGGCCCATGAACATAATGGGCGTTGGCGCATTCCTAATGGTCAAACGGTGTTGTTGGCTGGGGATAGTATTTATGTGGCAGTTGCGAAAGAGCAGCTTGATCCATTGATGCGGGTACTTGATTTTACCTGTCACTCCCCGCAGGGGCGCAATGTATTGATGGTTGGTGGTGGTCATATCGGATTTATTGTGGCCAAAGAGTTGGAAAAAGTAGGCTCACTTGTGAAAGTGATCGAATTTAATAAAGCCAGAGCTGAGTGGCTATCGGATCAATTTGATAATGTTGTTGTGATTCATGGAGATGCTCTGGATCAGAAGTTATTGGAAGAAGAGAACATTGATAAAATGGATGATTTTCTTGCCATGACCAATGATGATGAGACTAATATTCTCAGTAGTTTAATTGCCAAACGTTATGGTGTTCCGCATGTCGTGACCCTGGTGAACCGTTCTATTTACGGGCAGTTGGTGCGCCAGATTGGTTTGGATGTCACGGTATCTCCACGCCTGTCGACCGTGGCATCGATGCTGAGCTTTGTGCGTAAGGGGAAAATTCACGGCATGGCCTCGCTGGCCGATGGTAATTTGGAAGTGCTGGAAGCAGAGGCTCTGGAAACCAGTGCTATTTTGAATACACCGCTGCGCTTGCTGAATTTACCGGACGATACCGTGATTGGTGCAATTTTGCGTGATGGGAAAGTGATTGTACCGAATGGTGATATTGAAGTTGAAAGCCATGATCATGTATTGATCGTGACAACCAGTGCATCGGTTGTCGAGGTAGAAAAATTGTTCGAAGTGCATTTGGAGTTCTTTTAAGCCATGCATCCTAAAGGCGTAATTTGGACTATTGGTGTGCTTGTAACCCTGTATGGGGCAAGCATGATCGTGCCTGCTTTTGTGGCGATGTATTATGATGCGGGACATATTGCCGAGTTTCTCGAAGCTGGAGCAATTGTTATTCTGATTGGTTTTGCCATGATGCGATTTGGCGGAGGGGCTCCGAAGCGTTTAACACACCGTGATGGTTTCCTTATTGTTGCCCTGGCGTGGCTGGTGCTGGCATTGATTGGCGCTGTACCATTCTGGACGACGGGCACTCTACCTTCGATGGTGGACGCCATGTTTGAGTCTGCTTCAGGGCTGACCACCACCGGAGCCACTGTTTTATCAGGTCTTGATGATCTTCCCCGCTCGATACTGTTTTGGCGTTCCATGCAGGAGTGGTTGGGAGGCATGGGAATCATCGTTTTGGCTGTAGCGGTTATGCCACTATTGGGCGTGGGTGGTATGCAGCTGTTCAAGGCGGAAACGCCGGGGCCTGTAAAAGATAAATTGACAGCACGCGTGACTGAAACGGCCAAACTATTGTGGTTTTTGTATCTCGGCATGACAATCATCTGTGCAATAGCATATGACCTGGGTGGCATGAACACTTTTGACGCTATTAACCATGCCATGTGTACGGTAGCTATTGGTGGGTTCTCTACCCATGATGCCAGTTTTGGATATTTTGATAGTCCTACACTGAAGCTGATTGGTGTGTTCTTTATGGTGCTGGCCGGAGTCAATTTCACACTTCATTTTGCTGCAGCATTGCGAGGATTTTCCCTGCGTACCTACTTCAGGGATGAAGAGTTCCGCACCTATATTATCTGGATTGGTGTGCTGGTGGTGCTGATCAGCGTAATATTGGACTCAAGTGGTGAAGAAGGCATTGATGTGCTGTTTAATGTGGTTTCGATTGCGACCACAACAGGTTTTGCTGTCAGTGATTATAGTTTGTGGCCAGCAGGAGCTACGCTTCTGTTACTGTTAACAATGTTCGTCGGTGCGTGTGCCGGTTCAACCGGTGGTGGTATGAAAGTGGTACGTATTTTACTGCTGTTTCGTCAGGGTTTACGCGAAATTCGGCGGTTGGTGCATCCTCATGGTGTGATTCATGTGAAAATGGGGAACCAGCGTATTTCAGCCGGAGTTACTGAAGCCTTATGGGGCTTTGCCGTCCTGTTTATTGTCTGCTATCTCGTTGTTGCTGTGCTGGTGGCAATGACCGGTGTTGATATGGTGACAGCATTTACTGCAGCAGCAGCCTGTATTACCAATACCGGGCCCGGTTTTGGTGATGTGGGGCCTTACTCTAATTATGCATCGTTGCCTGATATGGCAAAATCGGTATTGATTTTTAGTATGGTGCTTGGGCGTTTGGAGATCTATACCTTCTTTGTACTGCTGGTCCCAGAATTCTGGCGTAACTGAGTAACTGCTAAGAAGGCCCGGGTGACTTATGCCGAACAGGATGTTCAAATGCCGCGTAGCACAGGAAGTGCGAGAGCGGCCAGTAGTAGGCTCCGTTCTTTCGCCTCGCCTAAAAGCGCCTACTGTTGGTGTCCTCATAAAAACTAGTGGCAATCTGAATCAGTTACTTGTGTTTATACATCTGTTTTAATTTTTGGAGTGTTTTATGATCGAATTGAATGTGAAAGCAGGGCATGCGCATAAACAGCGTGATGACGCTGTGGTACTACCGTTATTGGAAGGTCGCAAATTAACAGAATCGGGCAAAGCATTGCAGCAAGCTAGCGGTAAGGTGTTGCCGAATTTCTTAAGAAAGTTCGATTGCATGGGCACATTCGGTGGTAGTAGGACCCTCTATGATGTGGAAGGCACATTTACACAGCGCGTTACACTCTTGGGTGTGGGTGATGAAAAGAAACTGAGTCTGCATAAACTGCGTGTGCTGGCTGCAAAAGCTGCCCGCAAGTTGGAGAGAAGCGGGGCACGTGATGTTTCCCTGTTCTTGACGGAATTGAATGTGCGTGGTGCCTCTATCGCAGACAAGGTGCAAGCGGTGGCTGAAGGTGTAGAGCTGGGCCTCTATCGTTTTGATAAATATAAACATAAGAAAGATGACAAACATCGTGATCTGCGTTCGGTCACCATCATGATTTCATCCCGGAGTGATTTGGATAAAGCTGAGGCAGCGATTGCACGGGCGCGGGCTGTCTCTGCAGGTACTAATTTAGCACGTGATCTCTCCAATGAGCCGGGTAATGTCTGTACACCTGAATTTCTTGGTGATCAGGCTGCTGCACTGAGTCATGAAAATCTCAATGTAACCGTGATGGATAAAGCTGCCATCGAAGAGATTGGTTTTAATAATCTGCTGGCAGTGAATCAGGGTTCGGCTAAAGAGCCGCGTTTCATCATTCTGGATTATAAGGGTGGAAATGAAGGTGATGCTCCGGTTGCACTGGTAGGTAAAGGTCTGACCTTTGATGCTGGCGGTATTTCCATCAAACCCGGTGCTCAGATGGATGAGATGAAGTTTGATATGTGCGGTTCAGCTGTGGTGCTGGGTATCTTTAAGGCGATTACTGCCATGAATCTGCCGATCAATGTGCTGGGTCTGATTCCATCTACTGAAAATCTGTTGGGATCAGCCGCTTACAAACCGGGTGATGTTCTGGTTGGTTATAAGAAAGATATCAGTATTGAAATCCAGAATACCGATGCAGAAGGGCGTATTATACTTTCAGATGCATTGGCCTATGCCGCTGAACAAAAGCCGGCTGAAATTATCGATTTTGCCACGCTAACAGGTGCCTGCGTGGTCGCGTTGGGCTCGCATGCAACAGGTATGTTGGGTACAGGTGAAAAGATTAAAAAAGATTTGAAACTATCAGGTGATCACACCTATGATCGTGTGTGGGAGCTGCCCATGCATGAGGAATATCAGGAACAGATTAAATCTGATATTGCCGATATCAGAAACATCGGCGGTCGTGATGGTGGTACGATTACAGCGGCCTGCTTCCTGTCCCGCTTTGTCGGCGATGTGCCCTGGGCCCATCTTGATATCGCAGGCACAGCATGGAACATGAAGGGTAATGATATTTCTGCAAAAGGTGGAACAGGTGCAGGCGTACGTTTGGTTGTTGATTATCTGGCTAGAAAAGTAAGTTAATTGTGTGCCCTACGTGCACAAGCTGACAATACTTGTGCACGTAGGGCTACAATAAACTTCTACAGTTTTGAATGGCTGCTTCCGGCCCAGAGTGTGTGAAAACAAAGGTCTGGCATCAAGGTTCATCTCAATCGTACAACAAGGGCAAGATATAGTTGGTTTTGTGTGTTTGCTGATTCATATCGACTTGAAGAGGCACATGT
>JAJFLF010000008.1 GCA_021772845.1 Mariprofundus sp. | reverse complement strand
TGGATTTCAGAGGAGACGAGCCCTGCTCTCTCAAGTTATTACCAGAAGATGCAATCACGAGAAAGTTTTACCACTGCACAGATTCAAAATCAGTGGTGGAAGAAATAAGTAGAAAATATTCTTTATCATTATTCACAATGCGTTAAATATGATGATTAAAAATAAACCTCTGTTTTGCCATTCAAATTGGAGAGAAGATGAATTCTGATTATGATTATATAGTTATCGGTGGTGGCAGTGGCGGCGGCGCAACTGCCCGCCGAGCGGCAGAATATGGTGCGCGTGTTCTGCTGGTTGAGTCCAGCCGCCTGGGTGGCACCTGTGTAAATGTCGGCTGCGTCCCGAAAAAAATCATGTGGAATGCTTCGGATATTCAACACAGCCTTAAGCAGGCTAAGGGATATGGTTTTGATGTTGCGCCATGGCAGTTTAACTGGTCAAACCTGAAACAGAGCCGTGATGCATACGTGAAAAATCTCAATGAATTATATGGGCGACTTTTGACTAGCAGTGTTGTGGATGTGATCAATGGATTTGCCTCTTTTGTTGATGACAAAACGATAGCGGTGAATGGTGCTGAATACAGGTCAGAACATATCGTAATTTCAACCGGCGGTTATCCCGTTATTCCGGATATAACAGGTGCAGATTTGGGTATCAGTTCGGACGGTTTCTTTGAACTGGAAGAGAGGCCTGAACGGGTCGCAATCGTCGGCAGTGGTTATATCGCGGTTGAAGTCGCCTGCATGTTTAATGCACTGGGGTCTGAAGTCACCATGCTGTTGAGAAAACACCAGCTGCTGCGCACCTTTGATGAGAGTGTTCGTGAAGCTTTGATGGAACATATGCTGGAGAGCGGCATTAATATTATCCCCAATACGCAGATATCTTCGACACGCAAACGTGCAGATGGTTCTCTGGAGATTCAGTGCAGTAATCATGAGAACATTCTGCATGTCGACTCTCTGCTCTGGGCGATTGGGCGAAAAGCGGCCACGGATAAGTTGAACCTTAAAGCTGCTGGTATAGAAGTAAATGCAGATGGAACCATTCCCACCGACGCATTTCAGAACAGCAATAAACCAGGCATCTATGCTATTGGTGATATAACTGGCCGAGCACAACTTACCCCGGTAGCTGTAGCTGCTGGACGTAAACTGGCGGCCCGGTTGTTTAACCGTGAACCAGAAAGCCGACAGGATTATGAAAATATCCCGACGGTGGTGTTTAGCCATCCACCTATCGCCACGATCGGCAAAACCGAGGATGAGGCGCGCGCGTTGCATGGCGATGCAGTTAAGGTTTACCAAACACGCTTCACACCGATGTATTACGCACTTTCAGATGAAAAATCGAAAACCACGATGAAGCTGATATGTGTAGGCCCTGAAGAGAAAGTGATTGGCCTACATATGATCGGCCTCGGTGTTGACGAGATGCTGCAGGGTTTTGCAGTTGCCATAAAGATGGGAGCAAGCAAACAGGATTTTGACCGGGCTGTGGCCATTCACCCCACCAGTTCGGAAGAGTTGGTGACGCTGCGATAATTTGACAGGCTATGGAGACTGCGAATTTTTTGGTCCTGCGGCAGCAAAGGACTCTATCTGCGTCAGGAGCTACATATTGTCATCCCACAGGAAACAGTATGTTTAATTATAGACCCTTTATCACAATCTAAGTCAATATTACTGTTGCTGTTCACGTTGGATGAATCATATTTTTATAGGAGGTGTAGAGATGAAGTCTTTATTCCAGGTATTAATCTTAATAACAGGTTTGTTGCTATCAATGACAGCAACTGCAGAGCCTAAATTCCCAAGGCAAGAACCGATGGGTGGAAAAACGTTTGGTCACAGTGTGAAGAACCTCGGTGATGGCTTGTATGTTTTTCGCTGGTGGGTTTACCGAAATATCTTTCTTGTGACCGATGAGGGTGTCATTGTGACTGATCCGATGAATCCCAAAGCGGCTGAGCTTTTACGCAACGAAATTCGCAAAGTGACAGACAAGCCGATTAAATATGTTGTCTATAGCCACAACCATCATGATCACATTTCGGGTGGCCAAATCTTTAAAAAAGAAGGTGCGAAGTTCATAGGCCATAAGAACGTATTGAAAGAGTTAGCTGACCACCCTAGCCCTCTCACACCTATGCCAGATATTACGTTTGATGATACCTACACGCTAACGCTCGGAGGTAGAAAGCTTGAATTAAGCTACTTTGGACCAAATCACGGTGAAAGTCTGGTCGTTATGCGCCTACCTAAAGAGAAGGTATTGTTTATCGTAGATATTGTCACACCACGTAGGGTGGCCTTTAGAGCCATGCCAGACTTTTGGCCCGATGAATGGATTAGATCGTTAAAAGAGATAGAGCAGTTGGATTTTGACTATGTCATATCTGGACACGGACCTGAAGATCAACCGGCAATCGATCTGGCATCTGTCGTTTCAGAACAGCGTGTTTACCTGGAAGATCTGATGGTCGCTGTAAAGAGTGCAATGGACTCTGGAAGTCATAGTCCTGATGCATTAAGACAAACCGTGAAACTTCCCAAGTATAAAAACTGGCAGTATTACAATGAATGGCTCCCAATGAACATTGAGCGCATTTGGGCTTATTACCATATGGGGTGGTAACTAAAGATGATAAAGATGGAGGACATATGAGTAAGCCAGTTATTGCAGCTAAAGTGCCAAAGGGCGTCGAACTTAAAGCAGGTGAAGAATATCACTGGTGTGCCTGTGGGCGATCAAAGAATCAGCCTTTTTGTGATGGCTCACATCGCGGAACTGATTTTACGCCAGTAGCTTTTAAGGCCGAGGCCACTGAGCAAGCGTATTTATGTATGTGTAAACATACAAACAATCCTCCTTATTGTGATGGTTCACATAAAAAACTCTCAGAAGATGATCCTGTGTTAACCCAACAGACTACTGCTGAGGCCACACCTGAGGAGCCAACCGTGAAACGCATTCATGATTTGGCACGTTTTGGGCTGGAAAAGACAGGGCATCATGGTGAGATGGTTGCTATGGGAGTCCCTCGCATTCAATTGCCTTCATGGGATGATATCCAAATACTGGCGGCTCAATTTGCAACAAAACCCTTGATGGAAAATATCCCTGTTGGCAGTGAGTTGGTGATTGGCCCAAATGCCAGGAAGCCGTTGATTCTAGATACTCCACTGTTTGTTTCAGATATGAGTTTTGGTGCTCTGTCTGAAGAAGCCAAAGTTGCTTTGGCTAAAGGGGCTGAATTAGCCGGGACAGGTATATGTTCGGGCGAAGGCGGCATGTTGCCAGAAGAGCAGCAGGCCAACTCGCGTTACTTCTATGAATTGGCATCAGCTCAGTTTGGTTTTAATGAAGCGCTGCTTAAGCGTGTTCAGGCCTTTCATTTTAAAGGCGGTCAGGGGGCCAAGACTGGCACGGGAGGCCACCTCCCCGGTAGTAAAGTGACTGAGAAAATTGCCGCAGTTCGCGGATTAAACCCTGGGGATGACGCTGTATCCCCACCTACATTTTCTGATCTGAACACACCGGATGATTTCAGACGTTTTTCTGATCGTGTGCGAGAGGTAAGCGGCGGCATTCCCATTGGCATGAAGCTCTCAGCCAATCATATCGAGGATGATATCGATTTTGCATTAGCCTCAGGTGTTGATTACATCATTCTTGATGGAAGAGGTGGAGGTACAGGTGCTGCACCACGGATATTCCGTGATAATATATCAGTACCAACTATTCCTGCCCTTGCACGGGCGAGACAGCATCTGGATCAGTTAGGGCGTGGTGATATCACGTTGACTATCACCGGTGGTCTTCGTGTTCCAGAAGACTTTATTAAGGCAATGGCATTAGGTGCTGATGGCATCGCTATTTCTAATTCAGCATTACAAGCTATCGGCTGTGTCGCCGCACGTATGTGTAACACCAATCAATGTCCGGCAGGCATAGCAACGCAAAAACCTGAATTGCGAGCCAAGTTTAATGTAGATGATGCATCTCGTCGTTTGGCCCGCTTCTTTGGTGCTTCAACAGAGCTGATGAAAGTCATGGCACGGGCATGCGGGCATGACCATCTCAGTAAATTTAATCCGAATGATCTCACCACATGGAAGCGGGATATGGCAAAGTTAACGGGCCTTAAATATGGAGGTGTGAAATAAACTACATATATTCAGAAACCGATCATAAAAGTATCGCCGTTTCAGATCAGGAAACTGTTTTAGAATCATCCTTGAAGTCTGACATCAAGCATACGCATGCTTGTGGTGGTAATGCGCGTTGTTCGACCTGCAGAGTACATGTAGTTGAAGGGCTGGAGTTTTGCGCGCCAAGAAATGAGGCTGAAACGAAGATGAAAGATCGACTGCGCTTGCCTGATGATATCCGCCTTGCCTGCCAGACAAGAATCAGTGGTGATATTAAAATCCGTCGTCTGGTCGTTGATGATCTGGATTCTCAGATCATAAGAGACCAATTGGTCAGCCATGATGAGAATTCATTGGGCCGGGAAAAAGATATTGCTGTTCTGTTTACTGATCTGGCCAATTACACCTCATTTGCCGAATCGTTGCCTGCCTATGACGTAGTTCATGTGCTCAATCGTTATTATCTAACCATGAACGATATCGTGACCGAACATGGTGGTGTGATCAGTGATGTGGCCGGAGATGGTATGCTGATTCTGTTTGGTGCATGCAAAAAAGAAGATGGCCTGGTGATGGATGCCATTCATACCGTTAAAGCCATGCACGATAAATTGAATCATTTTAACCAGTATTTGGAGAGCATGTACGGCCTATCATTCGGTTTGAGGGCGGGCATTCACTATGGTCCTGCGATAATCGGTCATTTTAGTACGGGCCCGATGAGTAAAGTTACGGCAATAGGTGATACAGTTAATTTTGCAAGCAGGATAGAGCAAGCTAATAAAAAGTTTGGTTCCCAGCTTTTGATTTCAGAATCAGCATATGAACATGCAAGGAAACATGTAAACACATCTGGATCACATAAGTCTCAACTTAAAGGTAAGACTGGTATTTATACCTTACATGAAGTTGAAATATAGCCAGGCATTCCACAGCGTTTTTTTATTTACATGATTACATCTTTGGATTGGAGAAATGTAACGCAGGCGGTTCTTCTTTGCTGATTACGGCTTTCAGGCCGATGGCATCATATTCATACTGATCCACACTCTCTCCCACAGAGACTATTCGGCTTGGTTCACCAAAACGCGCCTTTATATTCTCGGCGGACACTTTCAGATTTGGAATCAGGGTAAGTTCTTTCACAATGGCTTTGTGAACGCTGATCACATCATCCGCAGCCAGATTCATGCGGGCTACTTTATTCGGGTAGAGGCGCGGTACAGATCCACGCTCAGCAATCGCCTGTAACTGATCATCATCCAAGTCCAACAACACCACCACCTTAGTATGGTCGGCAATAGCCGGAAAAAAGGCCTCCAGTTTCAGACCCGCTTTGGCATGCTCCTGCGGATAGATAAACAGGGCTACATCACTTTTACTCTGCAGAATACCTTCAGTCTGATTCAAACTACTCACACCCAGCGTCACACCCAATACATGTAAATGCCCCTCAGCATCCACATGGGTCTCCACTGTAGCACTGTTCTGTTGGTAATTAGAGCTGCTCCACAAAAAAACAGCTGCGGTGACTATCACCACAACCAAGAACATCCAAAGCGCTATGCGATCACCACGCCTTGCTTCTGATACGGTCTCTAGTTCATCTGTCATAGTGCCTCTCATTGATTAAATGCCATGCCACTGAAGTGGTAATTCCTGCATGGCAGCAGTCTGCTCTTTCAGTGACAGGATATGATCCTGCCAGAAATTCTGTGTATTAAACCAGGGAAAAGCACGCTTAAAAGCAGGATCTTCCCAACGCTTGGCCAACCATCCCGAATGATGAATGATACGCAGCGTTCTCAATGGCTCGATCAGGGCTAATTCACGGCAATCAAAATCATGGAACTGGCTATAAGCAGTCAACAGGGTATCCAGAGAACTCAGCATTTGCGCACGGTCACCGGAAAGAAACATCCACAAATCCTGCACCGCTGGCCCCATACGCGCATCATCAAAATCAACGATATAGGGCGCACCATGTTTCCACAGAATATTACCCGGATGACCATCACCATGCAGACGGATATTTTTTGGCTGAACCGCATCAAACCTGAGCTCTATCGTATCCAGCACACCTTCAATTACTTTTTCATAGGCCGATTCCAATTCCGGCGGTATAAATCCGTTTTCCATGAGGAATTCATAAGCATCATCACCAAAATTATGTACATTCAACTCTGGCCTATGTTGAAAACCTGATTCCGCACCCAAGGCATGAATACGCGCAAAGTATCGCCCCAACTGTTCCATGTGTGTTCTGTTTTCAAGATCAGGTGCCCGACCAACCTGTAAGGGATAGAGCGAAAAACGATGTCCTCTGTAATGATGCAGGCTCTTGCCTTCAATCAGCAATGGCGGCACAACAGGAATATCCATCGACTCAAGCTCCAGCGTAAAGTCATGCTCTTCTATGATTGTTTCATCCTGCCAACGATTAGGGCGATAAAACTTGGCCACGATGGATTCGCCATCTTCAATGCCAATCTGATAGACCCGATTTTCATACGAGTTCAGCCCCAACTGATAACCATCACAGAGAAAACCAACGCTTTCGACCGCCTGCAATACTTGCTCGGGGCCAAGATCATAAAATGATGACGTTTGCCTGGATGGCTTCGAGGAAGAAGTTTGCTCTGTCATGCCGGCAGCGTATCGACAAATATTGAATTTGTCCGTTTATCGTTCACCACTGGTCTTATATTTTTTTCAGAATACCCGTAGAGATTACTCCAAATCACAAAGCTACAGGAGAGTAGGTTTGGACAACGAATAGTCGCCCACAGGGTGAGGGCCAATGAGACCCGAATCACCATTCTGCACGATAGCAGAATGGGACGCGCTTCAGCGCGCCTGAAAGGTGAAGCACATGGATGTCCGAATCACAAATCAACAGGACAGTTGATCTGGACATGCCGCACGGCATGCCCGAATGGGTGAGGCACATGGATGTGCCGAATCACAAATCTACAGGATAGTAAATTTGGACGGCAAATAGTCGCCCGCAGGGTGAGGCACAGGATGTGCCGAATCACATTGTGATATAGGTCACAGATAAAACGTGTTAAAACCACATGCTTCGCGGATGCGAAAAATAGAGTTTAAATCTGTCAGAGTAATTCAAACGTTTATCACCTTCCTTATCTGGTTGGCGGCGGCAGTGGTCATGTCTGGCTGTTCCACACATACAAAACCTGCAACTCTGCCTGCAGCTGTTCAGCAGGATGTGCAGAAAGAAACAGTAGCTGAACCCGTTCAAATTGCTGAAGCTGAAGCAGTTACAGCAAAAGAACCGACGACAGCAGACAAAAAACAGGAAGTCATCACCAAAGAAACTGCGCCTGCTCACCCCCCCGTTTTTAAAAATGTACATCAGAAGAAGCACCATTTCTTTGCTTTCATGAAACCCATTATTGTGGCTGAAAACAAAAATATTTCTGAACAACGTCAACAGATCATCCAGTTGCAGGCTAAAAAACAGCTGAGTGACCAGGATATGACAGCCTTAAAACAGACATCTGCAACATACGGCATCACTATACCAACGGTTCCTGATGATGCATTCTGGAAGACACTGTTAAACCGCGTAAATATTATCCCACTAGAGTTAGCACTGATGCAGGCCGCCAATGAATCGGCATGGGGAACGTCTCGTTTTGCCCGTGATGGTAATAATTATTTTGGCCAATGGTGCTTTAAAAAAGGCTGCGGCATTGTACCCAAGCAGCGCTCAAATGGGGCAGCACATGAAGTCAGGCGCTTTAAAGATGCAGAAGAATCTGTACGTGCTTACATGAAAAACATTAATACCTCTCATGCTTATGCAGACCTGAGAAAGATACGCAGTAGCCTGCAACAACGTAAACTGCCGATGAAAGCAGAACTGTTGGCCAATGGTTTAAAGCATTATTCAGAACGCGGCATGGAATATGTCAAAACGATTCGTTCGATGATTCGAAGCAATCGTGCATTAATCGACCAGGTGGGTTCTGTTAAGCTAGTTCAGGGTGATGCCAGATAGACTTACCATCGCTCTCTTTATGGATGCGCTGCATCATTGAAAAGTGGGCTTCATGTTCATGATCTTCAATCGGTAAAGGTTCTCGTTTCATCATACTGGCAGTTTCAGCCTGCTCATCACGACCACGCGACTGCTCGGGAAGTTGAACAAAACTTGAGGCTGGAAGGCTGGGAATATCCATACCGAGCGAAAACTGACGTCCGCCAGTCATGCCCAGATACACTTCAGCCAGCAGCTCGGAATCCAGCAACGCACCGTGCAGATCACGATGACCGCGTTCAACATCATATCGGTCACATAGCGCATCCAGGTTATTTCTTTGGTTTGGATGTTTTTTACGTGCAAATGCAAGCGTATCAATCACAGGAATATCCTGGATGTTATCAAACCCGTGCAAACGCAATTCATTCATAATAAAGCCCAAATCGAATGAGGCATTATGGATCACCAGCGTTGCGCCCTCGATAAAATCAAGAAACTTCTGAGCAACCTCTTTAAAGGTGGGCTCATGCCGCACTTTGGCATTATCAATACCATGAATACGCACAACTTCAGCAGGAATATCCCGCTCAGGATTAATATACTGATGAAACACATGTTGATCACCAGAGAGTACTTTACGGTTGAGCACTTCAATAGCACCAATCTCAACCATGCGATCACCCTTCAGAGGTGAAAGTCCTGTTGTTTCTGTATCCAGCATAATAAGTCGCATGACGGCATTATAGCTCTCGATCTTTTTCTGCCAATGGCCAACATGAACCCACCTTTAAAACTGGAAAAACAAAACAGCTTAGAATCAAGAGGCCGCTGAGACAGCTTGCTTGCCTCATATCGACTTTTCGCGCCAAAATCTGTATAATAAATACTCCAGCGGGAAAGAGATTCACCTCTCCCTTAAAGGAGTGACATGAACAGACCAGGCATTCACCTCAAGCTACGACGCATCGGCATTGATACATTCAAAGAAAATGTAGTCTACCTGCATCGTGATTGCCCTGTTTATCATACCGAGGGTTTTCAGGCGCTGGCCAAAGTGAAGATCAGCAGCGTACATGATCAGCAACACGTGCTGGCGGTTCTCAATGTCGTCAACAGTGAACATATCATGGCCATCGATGAGCTGGGATTGAGCGAGCAAGCCTTTAAACAATTGAATATGTTGGACGGGGACATGGTCTGCATCGAGCAGGCTGTTCCACCTGAATCTCTGGATGCAGTGCACCGCAAAATTGCAGGTGAACGACTGTTGGCTGACGATTTTCTCTGCATCATTCGTGATATTGTAGCCAACCGCTATTCGCGCATGGAGATGTCCGCGTTTCTAGTTGCCTGTAGTGAGAGCGGCATGGAACGTGAAGAACTGCTCTATCTCACCGAAGCCATGGTTAAAACGGGCAAGACCTTGGACTGGGGAGAACCACTGGTCGCTGACAAACACTGTATCGGTGGCATTCCTGGCAACCGCACCACCATGCTGGTTGTACCTATCATTGCTGCCCATGGCATGCTGATTCCCAAAACCTCCAGCCGCGCGATCACCTCTCCGTCCGGCACCGCCGATACGATGGAGACACTGGCCCGCGTTGATCTCGATCTCAGTAGTTTACATGATATCGTACGCCACGAGCGCGGCTGTCTAGCCTGGGGTGGACGCGCCAAACTCGCTCCTGCTGATGATATCCTGATCTCGGTTGAACGACCGCTATCGCTCGACTCTCCCGGGCAGATGGTTTCCTCCATTCTCTCCAAGAAGGTAGCCGCCGGTGCAACGCATCTCCTGATAGATATTCCGGTTGGCCCAACCGCAAAAGTACACAGCATGAACGATGCACTTCGTCTTCGTAAGCTGTTCGAATATGTTGGTGACCGGCTAGGCCTGCATCTTGAGGTAGTGATTACCAATGGAGAACAACCTATTGGCCGTGGTATCGGCCCTGTGCTTGAAGCACGTGATGTCATCAAAGTATTGGAAAATGATCCCGGTGCCCCTGCTGATCTGCGTGAGAAATCGTTACGCTTAGCAGGCCGTATTTTAGAGTTCGATCCGGATGTGCGCGGCGGACAGGGTTATGCCATTGCCCGTGATATCCTCGAAACAGGTCGAGCTATGGCAAAAATGCAGTCCA
The DNA here is from genome assembly GCA_021772845.1 of Mariprofundus sp. Taxonomy (GTDB): domain Bacteria; phylum Pseudomonadota; class Zetaproteobacteria; order Mariprofundales; family Mariprofundaceae; genus Mariprofundus. The sequence continues at coordinate 13 of JAJFLF010000008.1, read as the reverse complement.
TTATAGCCGCACA
>JAJFLF010000070.1 GCA_021772845.1 Mariprofundus sp. | reverse complement strand
CTGTCTGTCAGCTCATATTCCGGCAGTCCCCAGCCTTTGGATTGTGTAAACTCCTGTAAGCGGCTCTTGGCGTCGCGGGCATCCAATTCATCAACACCTTTGAGCATCTGCTGCCAAGCCTGGCTCACCAGTTTATGGGCAGCACTCCAGCCACCATCCTCAAACACAGCTCCAATCACCGCTTCAACAGCATTGGCCGATATGGATGGGGATTTGATACTTACCATCGATCTGTTGCCCCGGTCTTTCTCAACTCGTTCACTATCTCCAACATTCAGATATGAAACCAGATTCCATTGCTCTGCCACAAGCAGCAGACTCTCTTTGCGCACTAATGCCGAACGCATACGCGAAAGATCACCCTCCTGTTTATCCGGAAAGTTATGATGCAAATGCTCAGAGATGACCAAACCCAGGACTGCATCACCAAGAAACTCCAAACGTTCCATATGATCGCCTGGCCTGGCCTGATTGGCAGATCGATGCCTTAGGGCGCGTTGCAGCAACTGTTTATCAGAAAACAGATAATCAATACGCGCTTCTAAACGGGCTAAATGTTCTAGCATAGTCGCTCTAACATTATTGATTCCCTACAACTGAAATTGCATAGGGATTAAAGGTGAGATCAATACGCAGTTTATGCTTTAAAACATCCATCCCTTCTAAATCATCCACATCATACTCATCTCTTTCATTGACAGCCTCAACCTTACCAGCTGGCCAGATGACCACATCATAGAACGATGATATTTCAACCCCATAACCTGTTGCAGAGATCATCAACTCATCATAAAACTCATCCGGAAAATCCTGTTTATCAATATATTGCAATCGAAACAGCGCATCCATTTTAGCCAGAATGGCTGACTCATCAGCCTCAGGCATCAATTCGGCCAAACTTTCAAAACAGCCCTGCACCTTACTGTTATTATAATATGCCTGGGCGATCAGCGCACCATTAAGCAGCACAAAACCTACCAATGCCAACCAGAACAGCATTTTAAACACAGAAAATCCAGCTTCACTCCGATGGGAATGAGAGGCAAGGCAAGATACCGGCTTATTCAATCACGTGCCCGATACGATCCCAGCGTACGGAACTCGTGTTATGATCCCAGGACCACCAGACAATCGCTGCACGCCCGACCATATACGACTGAGGTACAAAGCCCCAAAAACGGGAGTCACGTGAGTTGTTGCGATTATCACCCATGGCAAAATAATGTCCTGCAGGCACTTTCCATTCTCCATCACGCAGAGAAAAATGCTTACGCAATATATCATGCTTGATACCGTTAAAGTCCTCTTCAAACTGACCGGAAACGTCCGCATTGCCACCCTGCATAAAATAGGTTCTGTCACCCTTTGAGGTCAAAGGCATCTCTTTACCGTTCACGCTCAATTTATTATCACGATACAGTACCAAATCACCGGGAATACCCACGATGCGTTTGATGTAATCTTTACTCTTATCTTCAGGATAAACAAAGACAGCCACATCGCCACGTTCAACTTCTTTTGACATCAGTTGAACATCTGTCAACGGAATTTTAAAACCATAAGGGTAACGCAACACAAACAGGTAATCGCCGATCTCAAGCGTGGGAATCATACTCGATGATGGAATTTTAAATGGAGCCACAATAAAACTGCGAATCACAATGGCCAACAAAGCAATAATAATCAGACTTTCAATCCATTCCTGCCAGACCGGTTTTTTATTTTCGTCCATTTTCAAATCCTTTATGCTATCTATATTCATTTAAGCAATACCAGCCAACCATTACTCATTGAGCTTAAGCACTGCCAAAAATGCTTCCTGCGGCACTTCAACATTACCAATATTCTTCATGCGCTTCTTACCCTTCTTCTGCTTCTCAAGCAGTTTACGCTTACGGCTAATATCACCACCATAACATTTGGCGATCACATTCTTACGCACTGCTTTGATCGTTTCCCTAGCCAGAATACGGCCGCCAATCGCAGCCTGCAAGGGTACATCAAACTGCTGACGTGGAATAAGCTCACGCAATTTTTTAACCAGCGCACGACCACGAGACTCAGCAATCGAGCGATGCACAATCAAAGAGAGCGCATCCACCGTTTCCGCATGTACCAACACATCCAGTTTCACCACATCATCTTCTGAGAAATCAGACAACTCATAATCCATGGATGCGTATCCACGCGATACCGATTTCAAACGATCATAAAAGTCGATCACCATTTCAGCCAATGGCAAACGGTAGGTCAACATCACCCTGCCCTGACCAATAAACTTCATATCCTGCTGCATACCACGACGTTCCTGACACAGCTTCATTAAAGCGCCAACAAACTCTTCCGGCATAAACACATTGGCCAAAACGGTCGGCTCTTCAATGCGATCAATCTCCTGCGGATCAGGAAACTCACTCGGATTGGATATTTCTATCACTTCCCCATCAGATTTATAGATTCTATAAATCACAGACGGAGCCGTGGTAATCAAATCCAGATTATATTCACGCTCCAGTCGCTCTTGTACAATTTCCATATGCAGCATACCAAGGAAGCCACAACGGAAACCCAGACCCAAAGCGGATGAATTTTCCGCTTCATAGGTGAAGGCTGGATCGTTCATGTTCAACTTTTCCAACGAATCACGCAGATCGTTGTAATCGGCAGAATCAACCGGGTAAAGACCGGAGAACACCATCGCTTTCGGTTCGCGATATCCCGGCAATGGTTCAGTAGAACCATGTTTAAGCGATGTTACCGTATCACCGACCTTCAAATCAGCCAGCGTTTTAATA
>JAJFLF010000069.1 GCA_021772845.1 Mariprofundus sp. | reverse complement strand
ACATCATAAGGATAGGCCGCGTCAACGTACCGGATGGCGCATGAGCCAGATCGGTCAAATAACAAGCCACAAGCTTGATGCCGTGCCCGCTTGGCTGAATGCCATCGAGAGCGAAGGTGCCCACCTTTCCGGATTACAGTTTCGTGTAAGCAGAAAAACATCTAAAAAAGTACAGGACTCACTGCGCCTTAAGGCCATCGCTCTGTTTAGAGATAAAGCCGCAATTATTGCCAAAGGCTTGTCTGCTAAGAGCTTTAAAATCATCCGTTTGAATACCAGCTCTCATGCACCTCAACCGGTCAGGTATCGCGCTGAAATGGCCATGATGGCGAAATCAGCGGCATCTGATGCCCCGGCCCTATCATCAGGTGAAGGTAAGATAAGTGTGAATGTCACAGGTGAAATCGAAACACCATTTATTGATTTTCCGGCCCGCTAAACAGACTTAATACCCCTTGTTTTATGGGGTTTTTCTACTGCATTTCCTTGACCCTGTGAGGCTACAGGTGCAGTTTTCCAACTTTATAAAATCCCTGAGAGTGCAATTAAACAACCATGAAATTAACCGGTGCAGAAATCTTAGTTGAATGCTTAAAACGTGAAGGTGTAGATACCATTTTTGGTTACCCTGGCGGGGCTGTCCTGCCTATTTACGACGCAATCTTCAAACAGAATCATTTTAAACATTACCTCGTTCGCCATGAACAGGGCGCCCTGCATGCAGCCAATGGTTATGCACGCGCATCCCAGAAATGTGGTGTGGCGCTGGTAACATCCGGCCCGGGTGCAACCAATGCGGTAACCGGTCTGGCAGACTCCCTTTCCGATTCGGTTCCAACCGTCTGTTTTTCAGGTCAGGTACCAACCAATCTGATTGGTGGAGATGCTTTTCAGGAAGCCGATGTTGTAGGCCTTACACGTTCGGCCACTAAACATAATTTCCTCGTGAAAAAAGTCGAAGATTTGGCACTGGTTATCCGCCAGGCTTTTCATATCGCCACAACCGGTCGCCCGGGCCCTGTGCTGATTGATATTCCTAAAGATGTCAGTAATGACATTTGTGAGTTCGTTTGGCCGGAAGAAGTAAATATCCGCTCCTATCAACCTGTTGTATTTGGCCATCCCGGTCAGATTAAAAAGGCAATTAAACTGATGGCGAAAGCCAAACGTCCGATGCTCTACACCGGCGGTGGTGTGATCAATTCGGTTGGTGGCGCTGCACTGCTCAAAGAGCTATCACACACTATCAATGCTCCTGTTACCAATACCCTGATGGGACTTGGCGGCATACCTTTTGATGATGACCATTTCGTGGGCATGCTCGGCATGCACGGCACCTATGAAGCCAATATGGCTGTATCCCATTGTGATCTGCTTGTTGCAATCGGGGCACGTTTTGATGATCGCGTAACTGGCCGCCTTGAAGCATTTGCACCTGATGCGACTATCATCCATATTGATGTGGATCCATCGTCTATCTCCAAAAACATCCATGCACATCTGCCTATCGTTGGTGATGTTGCGCATGTACTGAAACAGATCCTGGATGAGATGGCCCGCAGGCCGTTCGTGCAAAACCAGGATGCAATCAGCCTTTGGTGGGAGCAGGTTAATGAGTGGCGCGCTAAAGACTCACTCGGTTTTGATCAGGACCCGGCTGCAGATGCGGTTATTAAACCACAGACAGTCATCCGCAAGGTACACGACCTCACTGAAGGCAATGCCATTGTTGCCACGGATGTGGGGCAACATCAGATGTGGTCAGCTCAACATTACGGATTTAAAGAACCGAACCGCTGGTTAACCTCCGGTGGCCTTGGAACAATGGGTTATGGCCTGCCTGCAGCTATTGGTGCGCAAGTTGCCAAACCCGATGAGAAGGTTGTATTGTTTACAGGCGATTCCTCCATACAGATGTGCAGTCAGGAATTCTCCATGGCCTTCCAGTATAACCTGCCGGTTGTCGTGATTATTCTGAATAACGGGTATATGGGCATGGTTCGTCAGTGGCAGGAGATGTTCTATGAATCACGGTATTCAAACTCCTATTTTGATTCCCTGCCTGACTTTGTAAAATTGGCCGATGCTTATGGTGGCCTTGGTTTGCGCGTTGATCGGCTCGACGAGCTGGATGCAGCGCTTGAACAAGCATTGAACACCGATGATCGTTTTGTCATTGTCGATGTAGCAATTGCAAAAGAAGAAAATGTATTCCCGATGGTGCCTGCTGGAGCAGCACTCAATGAGATGGTGCTATCATGAGACATACCATTACGATTTTGATGGAAAATGAATTTGGCGTATTGACCAGAATTGCAGGGCTATTTTCAGCCCGCGGTTACAATATCGAAACGCTGAATGTGGCCCCGCTGCCTGATCACAGTATCAGCCGTATGACCCTGGTTTCGCGCGGTGATGAACGCATCATTGAGCAGATCAAAAAACAGCTCAACAAACTTATCCCGGTCATTAAAGTAGAAGATATTTCACATTCAGTGCATCTGGAACGCGGCATGTTAATTGCCAAGGTAAATGCTGGCGCGGATCAGAGAGATGAGCTGCTGGCGCTGATTGAAAAATATGGTGCCAGCATTATTGATGATCATCCTGACAGCCATGACATACTGGAATTCACCGGCCAGGTAGAGGTACTCGATGATATTCTAGTTGAATTAGAACCATTCGGTATTATTGAAACAACACGCACAGGCCCATTGGGCATGCGCCGTGCTTCCGATGGTTTTACTGTCGATTAAAGCAGCTTAAACACTGCTGCTCACTGCATCGATAAGTTTGAGCAGATGATCAGGGGAAAATGGTTTGTTTATGAAATGCAAATCTCCTATCATATTTTGCACATGGCGCCCTGATATGACAATGGTTTTCACCGTTGGCGCGTGTCTGTTCACAGCCTGGTGTAACTCATAACCGTTCATTTTTGGCATATTATAGTCAGTAATTAACATCGCAGGGCGCAGCGCATTGGCTTTCATATGATCCAGCGCTTCCAGTGGACAGGCAAACACATGCACGGTGTACCCTTCATTGATAAGCACAAATGCAATGAATTCACACATATCCAAATTGTCATCCACAATATAAATCAGCACGCGGCACACCACCTTCGTGCTATATATATAGACTACAAACTGAACATTGTCACTTTAATGATTTAGGCCCGTATTATTCACAAACTCTGCCGCGCCCTTGCTTGTTCCTTTGCCCGCAACGAATTTCTCGTCGGTCGTCCGTAAGCATGGCTACGGACTCCCTTCTCTAAATCCGTTGCAAACAAAGGCTCTGCGCAATCA
>JAJFLF010000068.1 GCA_021772845.1 Mariprofundus sp. | reverse complement strand
CCCCTTCCCCAACGGCAGCATATTACTCTCACCGTGGGCCACATCCATTATCTTCACTGAAGTAAAGTCGATCCCCATAGAAAAGCGATCACTATATAATACTTCTCTACTTACTGGATCAATCATTTCAACAACCACCATCAGAGATGGAAAATAACCATCATCAAGCGCCTTTGACCAAAACCCCATCTGCTGCAAACGAACATGAAGAAGCCCATCCACTGACTCCCGCAAAGGCTTTTGACTAGGCTTAAAGTAGTCCCAGAATTTCTTATCTGATGAGTTGGCCTGAAAACCTTGTGCTGCTAGCGATTGCATCAATGTCTTTTTAAACATTTCAACAGACATTTGATGCACGGGGCCCGCCCGCTTTTCATACCTGGAAGCATTACTTGCGGTCACCACAGCATCAGCCACTAAACCAGAAGAACCCATAGCAAGAAACAGTGGATTCACGCGTCGTATCAACAGCGACTTACCTGCCTCTATTTTGGCAACTTCAATAGTTCGCACATCATGCACAAGATAAGGTTTTAGCGGCGCCAATCCAGCACCGCAAGAACTCAGCATCAAAAGCGATGCCAACAAAGCTATTTTCAATCTCACAATCACCTGCATCACGACCCAAAAAGTATCTGCATTCCCAATTATTTTAACAACTGAGTCACCGAAACCAAAAACAAAAAAAAGGGCCGGTATAAACCGACCCTCACAAAATGGCTCCCTGAGCAGGACTCGAACCTGCGACATATGGATTAACAGTCCACCGTTCTACCAACTGAACTATCAGGGAAAATGTGCGCGAACCGTAATGAGCACCACTATGACTGTCAACACGAATTTATCGTGTAGGGAGATGGTATTATTTTACGACGCGCAAGCCATTCCGAATAAATCAAAAGGACAGTTGCACACTGTCCCCATAGTTGCCAATATACATGCGTATTTCTAACGCACTCATCATGTAACCTTAACAGCTTCCTGCGATTACCTGATAGATGATATAAACGCTAGAATTATTAAACCGTAGAATTCGACCTTTATGGGGAGGGCTGTTTCTTTTGAATGTTGGTGTAATCTGGAAATCTGACTGGTTCGTTGGTGCCGCCCTTACCTTGCTCTTTGTGCTGGCCGCTCAACAGGGAATCACTCCTCTTGATAGCATAGAGAACACTATTTATGACAGATCTGTCACCAACAGCACCCAATCACCGGACGATCAGATTGTGATCCTTAATATAAGTACAAGCACCCTTCGCAAAGCAGGGATTACCTCCCAACAAGCCATCTCATCGATAATCGACAAGCTCACTACAGCCAATGCGCGATTCATCGGCATTGATGCCGCATTCAAAAAACCGGCATCCCCAGCCAGCAGCAATACGCATTATGAGACGCTTGAAACTGCTGTCCGCAATGCAGGCAATACAATTTTACCTCTGTATTTCGACATCAGCTCCAACGACAGACAAAACAAACCAGCATTGCCCTCTTTTTTAAAAGCAATGACACTCAAGCATGTCAATGCAAACCGCAGTCATGAGCCCATATCCGCATCCATCATCTCCGCCCCTTACAAACAACTCACACTAGCTGCCACAGGCATCGGACATATCAACATACTCAAAGATAACGATGGCATCGTAAGAACTGAGGCGCTGACAATAGCTTATGGAGATCATTATTTTCCATCGTTAACACTGCTATTGGCTGCAAAATCATTAAACGTATCGCTTGATGATATTCGCATCAACTTGGGCCAAAATATTGAACTGGGTCCATTAACCATCCCCACTGACAGACAAACCCGCATATATCCTTCTTTCTTTCAGACTAAAGATGGCCCATTCTTTCGGACCTATACCTTCAAGCAGCTACTTGAAGGAAAAACCCCCGTATCAACATTCAAAAACAAGATTGTCCTCATTAATAACGCCGAAGCGAACCCCAGCCATATATTTGCCACTCCAAACAAGCAAAACATGACACGCATAGAATTTAGTGCCCATGTATTGCAAAGCATACTACACAATCGAGCCTTTCAACGCCCCGGCTGGACACAGCTGGCTGAATTGGGCCTGCTACTTCTCATCGGCCTATATCTTATTTATCTCTTGCCTCGCCTGACAGCCCGCTTAGCCACCATCACTTCCGTGCTAATATTCATCATCTTAATTGGCAGCGATCTAGCCGCACTCGAATATTACGCCATCTGGTTACAGACCTTCACCGCCGCTTTGCTGCTTCTTATTGGCCATAGCATCATCATTTACAAACAACGCTTTCTGTTCTGTAACCTGCAAAAAAAACCAACCAAGAATTTGCATAACACCAACAAAATGCTGGGCATTTCATTTCAAAATCAGGGCATGCTAGACCAAGCCTTTGAAAAATTCTTAAGCTGCCCTATTGATGATGATATGCTTACCACCCTTTACAAGCTTGGGCTTGCTTTTGAGCGCAAACGACAGTTTAAACAAGCCTCTGCTGTATATGAACATATCTCCACCCATAATCCGGACTATCAAGATATTAAATCACGCATGTTTTCTGCTAAAAGCACTGAAGATGAGTCATCTAACGAAGAATCAAACTCAGCACTTTCGACCCTTTTACTCACAGGAAAAAACATACCGACATTGGGTCGCTATGAAATCATCAATGAATTAGGCAAAGGGGCTATGGGCACTGTTTATTTGGGCAAAGACCCCAAAATAAACCGCAAGGTTGCCATCAAGACCATGGCACTATCGCAAGAGTTTGAGCCTGAAGAACTCGAAGAGGTTAAAGCTAAATTTTTCCATGAAGCTGAAATTGCAGGCATGCTTAACCATCCGAACATCGTCACCATTTTTGATGCCGGAGATGAACATGATCTGGCTTATATCGCCATGGAATTTCTTGATGGCATTGATCTCTCCCCCTACACCAAGAAAGGTAGATTACTGCCCTTTTCCACCACTTTAAAAGTCATTGGGAAAGTTGCTGAAGCACTGCAATACGCCCATAATCACGATGTCATCCACCGCGACATCAAACCGGCCAACATTATGATTTTAAAAAACAAATCAGTAAAAGTTACCGACTTCGGCATTGCGCACATCATTGATTCCAGCAAAACCAAGGCAGGCGTTGTACTTGGAACCCCTTCTTATATGTCACCCGAACAACTATCTGGCAAAAAACTGGATGGGCGTTCCGACCTGTTTTCACTCGGCGTCATGCTCTATGAGCTGGCAAGCGGAGTGCGCCCATTCAGAGCCGAGTCATTATCAAAATTAATGTACAAAATCGCCAAACAACCGCATGCCGATATCCGCGAACACAATCCTGATGTACCTGATGGCATTCGTTTACTCATTGACGAACTACTCACTAAAAAAGCAGATCAACGTGTTGAAACAGCCAGTGATGTACTTGGAAAAGTATCCCTTTGCCTGCAAGAGTTAAAGAACAACGGAGAAAACCAGTGATTACAGTAGATATGTTTGCCATGACTGATGTTGGAATAAAACGCGACCATAATGAAGATTGTGTCCTAATCACCCCTTCACATGGCATTGCAGTACTTGCGGATGGCATGGGGGGCTACAATGCTGGAGAAGTAGCCAGCGCAATGGCCGTTGAAAACATCACCGCATCCCTAAAAGATAAAATCCTTGATATTCCACAGGCTCAAATTGATAAGGACACAGGCT
>JAJFLF010000067.1 GCA_021772845.1 Mariprofundus sp. | reverse complement strand
GATCACTGCATTGTAAGAGCCGGCTTCAAACAACTGCTCGAGGGAACCGGTAAGTATCAGATTGTTGCTGAGGCAAAAGATGGTCAAGAGGGCTACAGCCTCTTTTTAAAGCATAAACCCGATATCACTGTGCTCGACATTGCTATGGAAGGGGTCAGTGGTCTGGATGTGCTGGAGCGGATTTTAAAAAAGGATACAGCTGCCAAAGTGGTTATGCTGAGTATGTTTGAAGATTACGCTTTTGTTACACGTGCTATTCATTTGGGAGCCTATGCATATATCAGTAAGTCTATTGAGCCGGAGAAGCTTTTTTTTGCGATGGCAGAGGTTGCCTCTGGAAAACGATGGATTGATTCTAATATTGCCATGGAAATGGCGTTGAATAAAATCAGTGGGGAAGGAAAGTTTACTGATGTGCTGACACCACGCGAATTTGAAGTGTTCTGTTCTCTGGCAAAAGGAAAGTCAGTTGCCGAGATTGCGAAAGCAATGATTATCAGTGAGAAGACCGTTGGGACGCACCGGACCCGAGTGATGGATAAGCTTCGCATCAATAATCTGGCGGAGCTGACCAGACTTGCGATTCGTCACCAGATTATCACACCCTGAATAAAGACAAGTATTTTCCTGATCTGCATGCAGGTATTTTGCAGACTACGTAGCGAAACTCGTGACGTAGTCTGCGTGCATGGATCAAGGGCTGTTTTTTAACGTTGAACATAAGTGCCACCTGCTTGCCTAATGAAGAAATGCATCTATCAGTACCGTTTTATTCTACTGGGTTTGTTTACGGCGTTGTTGGTATGGGCAGCCGATGCCGTAGCCGACACATTTATTTTTTCCGAGAGAAATTTACAAGAGACTCTGTTACACCCTGAGTTAACAGAGTTGTATCTGCGTCTGGTCTTTGGTCTGGTTATTATTCTATTCTCAATTTTTGTACATCGCTCGGTATCTCAAAAGGATCAGCATATCATGGCGTTGATGGAATACTCTGAAGTGCTGAGTCAGACAGATGAGTTGATTTTAATTACCGATAAACAGGGCCTAATAAAATATGCCAATGCGGCATTTTATCTGACTACAGGTTATGCAGAGCATGAGATCATTGGTCATACGCCGGCTGTGCTGAAAAGTGGTGAGCATGACGATCAATATTATCGGGAATTCTGGCATATAATATCTTCTGGTCAGAGTTGGAAAGGACGCATGGTTTCGCGGAAAAAGAGTGGATCACTTTTTCCAGCTCTGATGACAGTCAATCCTCTGTTTGGTGAGGATGGTGATATTCACAGTTATATTGCCATTCAACGGGATATGAGTGAAGAAGAGAGTCGAGAGCAGCAGTTAAGACAAACTGAACGGCTGCATGCGACCGGTCTTCTGGCTGGTGGAATTGCCCATGAGTTCAATAATATTTTAGCTGCCATGACAAATAATCTATTTTTATTGCAACGCAGGAATGATATGAATTCAGCAGGCATGCAGATCTTAGACTCTCTTGAAAGGCTGACGACACGTTCAGCATTTCTTGTGAAGGAGTTGTTAACCTTTGCCGGCAAGGAAAGAATAAATACGGAATGCATCAATATTGTCGATCTGATTGATGAGATGCTTCCATTCTTAAAGGCTTCTATATCAAAAAATATTGTGCTTACAACAGATCATGACGACCCATTACTGCATATAAATATTGATAGGACGATGTTGAAAGAGGTCATCACGAATCTCGTCCTGAATGCGTGTGATGCACTGGAAGATGCCCATAGAGAAGATCCCTGCATAGCGATCTCTATGTATATGGTTAAACCGGTAAAGGATAAGCAAGCATATGTGGGGATTGATGTGAAAGATAACGGTACAGGTATAGCACCAGAACTGCTTGATCATATTTTTGAACCCTTCTTTACTACGAAGGAGGTAGGAGAAGGCAGTGGCCTTGGTTTGGCGATGGTGCATGGATGCGTTGAGATGCATCAGGGGGAAATAACTGTTGCCAGTGTTCCGGGTGAAAGCAGCTGTTTTTCCATGCATTTTCCATTCTCATCGGGATTGTGAATGGTGATTGAATATTTGCAGCAAACTGGAGAGGTAAGGGCGGCGGATATTTTCTGGTTTGTTGAGGATATCATTGCATCTGCTGCTGTTACAGTTGTTCATCTCTCAGTAAATCCTGCCGATTGTCTGCTACGGGCTCAACAAAGCAATCAGGAGTGGGATAAAATGGTGGTTTTGTTCCAGAGTAATTCCTACTCAAAAACGTATTCTTTACTTAAAGATCTGGCATCCATCGGTTTGAACTGTGATTTAAATAGAGAAGACATGAATGGTTCACTAAGCATCTCTAATGATGGCCTTTTTTACCTCTGTATCTGTGTTCGGCATCGTTGAAACGATAACGCATCAAGAGGGTCACTAGCTCTGATGGATCTAAGTTCAAGCCTGTTCTGGTTTGATATTGTTGTTTCAGATGGTTTAATATATCCGATGTTGGCGGTGAATTGTCGGCTTGGAGGTGGAGCTTATGCGTAGATCCTTTTTAGTGAGCTTTGGCACGATCACTTATTTATGCATGATGAGTATCGTATCAGCACAAGCATTCGGCGGACCGCCAGCGCAAGCATTCAGCTCATGTTCGGGTAAAAGCAGTAGAGATGCATGCAGCTTTTCCGCTCCACACGGCACTATGCGTGGAATATGCAGGGAGCGTCGGAGTAGGCTTGTCTGTGTGCCTGAACGTGTAGGGTCAGATCAACATTTGGCAAGAGAGAGGCAAGCTTCGGCTTCTGCAATGGAGAACCGCAGGGCACGTCCTTCTACGGTGAATATCAGCAGCATTAATCCGGCAGCAACTAGAGTGCAGAGTTTGATTCCCGATAGTGGGCAGGGCAGTTGTTTTGATCGTCTTGGCAAAGTCGTTTGTCCTGAAACAGGTGAACCATTTTTTGGACAGGATGCGCAATATGCCGGATCAAAACCTGATTATCGTGATCATGGTGATGGTACGATTAGTGACA
>JAJFLF010000066.1 GCA_021772845.1 Mariprofundus sp. | reverse complement strand
GGTGCCCATCTGGTAGTCTCAGAACTCGGTGAACCTGATACTGATGCTATTGATCTGATCCAGAATCCACACAAGCTGGATATTCATCATGTTGAACTCAAACATCTTCAGGCCATCATGAATGACTAAGATCAGCCTGTTCGACACCCACTGCCACGTTAACTTTCCGCATTACACAGATGATCGGGATGCCATGTTTGATCGCATGGTCGAGGCAGGTGTTGAACGATGCGTGGTTGTGGCCGTTGAACTGGAGCAAGTAGCCGAACTCCGGGCATTGTCAGAAGCACGTGACAATGTCTGGTTCAGCTCCGGTGTACACCCCAATCACGAGGTGGAAAACGAACCAACGCTTGATGATATATTGAATCTAGCTGATCACCCTCGCTGCGTAGCTATTGGTGAAAGCGGCATGGATTTTTTCCGTGACAGCGTTAATGCTGACATACAGGAATCACGTTTTCGTACCCACCTACAAGCTGCAAGAGCATGTAATAAACCCATCATTGTGCACAACCGCAACGCCGATGAAGCCACCATTCGTATTTTAAAAGATGAGGGTGTCGAAACATGCGGTGGCATCATGCACTGCTTCTCCTCCGACTGGGCAACAGCCAAACAAGCCATCGATCTCGGCATGTCGATCTCCTTCTCAGGTAACGTCACATTTAAAAATAATCCTGCTCTGAGAGAAGTTGCGACCCAAGTGCCTGATGATCTGTTACTGGTCGAAACCGATGCACCCTACCTCACACCCGTTCCCTATCGCGGCAAACGCAATGAACCAGCCTACGTACGCCACATTGCAGAATGCATCGCAGAAGTACGTGGGGTAAGTCTAGAAACACTCGCAGCGCAAACCACGGCGAATGCTTTAAAGCGCTTTAAAATTTAAGATAGTCTCGACCATTTAGATACAACTTAATTATCTTCTTCATATCGTGAATGGTCGTAAAATAAACGCCTAGAGTCTTCGGGGGAAAATCTTGCAACCAGAAATTTACAAGATTTTATGCAGCCTTAATGATCAAGGATGTGGATTTGCAAGATATGACCCTCAATTCGACAATCACTGGATACCGTATCAAGTACTGTATGACGTTATTACAGAATCCAAAAAACATCCCTTATTCCACAGCACACGTCATTCCGGGCTCGACCCGAAATCCATGATGAACCTTATGATTACCGTAAGTTCAAATCATGAATGTACGATTCAAAAGCATGCACCGCCTGTCTAGGACTATTGAGGTAGGTTTAAGTATTCAAGGCCTAGGAAGCCTTCGGGGTCAAGTCTTGCATACAATATTTAGTGGAAAGCAGTACCGTGATCTGGTTAGCCACCGTAGATGATAGCTAACATAAAGTATGAAAGAATCGTTATTCGGCGTTGGCGCGGGATGCTTTTCTGGCGCGGATGCGCTCTTTTTTATCGTCTGCGGCATGGGCATTGCGCGGTTTTCTGGGTAGTGAGCGATAAATCTCCACACGATCCCCTGCTTTGAGCTCCTGCACCCCTTTCACCAGCTTGGCGAAAATACCGAGCTTATTGACCGCCAGATCGATCTCAGGGTGTTTATCCTGCAGACCGGACATATGCACCGCTTCTTCGGCAGTCGTGCCTTCAGCGACATCCAGCTCTTCGATAAACTGCTCTTGTGCCAGTGCATAGACCACAGATACGTGCATTAGCGCTCACCTCTTATCAACATGCTTTAAGTTCCAAAGCACGCTGTTCAAATGCCTGCACCATGGATTTGCATGCGGTGGAGAAGATTGGACTTGCAACCAGGTCCAACATCATGCTGCGAAACTCAAATTCGATGGAGAAATGTACTTTGCATGTCCCATCTTCCATCGCATCAAAGGTCCAGATGCTTTCGAGAAAACGGAATGGCCCTTCCAGCAAACGTATTTCAATCAGTTTATTGGCAACAAAGCGATCAATCGTTTTAAAACTGTGGCGACTACCGGCCAGATCAGCAATCAATTCAGCGGTTAATTCTCCGGACTCTCTGGTTAAAAGGGTCGCACCGGACACCCATGGAAGAAACAGAGGGTATGCCTCGATATCAAGTACGATATCGAACATCTCCTCTACCGTGCAGTTAACCTGCCGTGTTTCTTCAAAGCTACGCATTCTCTAACGCCGTTGTTCTTTTTCTTTTTGTTTTTTCTTCGATTTATTAAGGCTCGGTCTTAAAACCGGTTCATATGGGTTTTTACTTGCAGAGAATGAGAAACGAATCGGTACACCGGTCAGTTCAAAACTCTTTCTGAATGTCATCTCAAGATAACGTTTATAACTGGTCTTCAGCCCCTGCGGTCGATTGCAGAAAATCTTAATGCTCGGCGGACAGGTTCCAGTCTGAGATGCATATTTCAAACGCACCAGAGAACCACCATCCGAAGGTGGATGTTGTGCTTCCTGCGCTTCGGTGAGCCAGCGATTCAATGGACCCGTACCAATCTCAAATTTATTACGATCAGCAGATTTAACCGCTTCTTCAAGCAGGCGTTTCACACCTTTCAAGCGACTGGCAGTAATACGGTAGACAGGGATTTCAGCCATGCCACGCATTCTATAGTTCAGGCGCTCGGCATAATGTTTCCATTCATCAGTAGTGAGCAGATCCAGTTTATTCACAGCGACAATCAGCGCGCAACCTTCATCATGTGCTAACTGCATCAGGCGCATATCTTGCTCAACAATGCCTTCACCGCCATCTAAGAGCATTACTGCCACATCTGCACGTTTGAATGCCTGCACGGCTTTTACACGTGCCACAAATTCAATGATATCGGAAATACGACCATGTTTACGTTGCCCGGCAGTATCCACCAAACGTACGACGCCATCTTTAAATGGCACCGTACTATCAATCGCATCACGCGTGGTGCCAGCAATATCACTGACCACCATACGATCACGACCCAACCATGCATTGATCAAGGTGGATTTACCTACATTAGGACGCCCGATCACAGCAATCGATGCGAGTAGATTGGACTCTGCATCCGTTAAAAAATCACCGCTGGCATCAGGAATCATCCGCTCAACCAGATCTGTCATACGACGAATGCCTTCACCATGCGCTGCAGATACGCCAATAGGATCACCCATGCCAAGCCTGAAGAACTCAACTTCACTGCCAGGTTTCTCTGCTTTGTTGGCAACCACCAACACTGGCATGTTCTGGCGACGCAGTTTGTCTGCAATGGCATCATCTACAGGTGTCGAACCTGCCTTAGCATCCACCACAAACAGTACGACTTCAGCAACTTGTAGAGCTGCTTCAACCTGAGCGTCGATAGCAGGCTGCATCACATCATGTGTGCCTTCACCAATACCACCTGTATCTACCAACACCACATCACGCGCACCAAAACCACATTCTGATTCCAGGCGGTCCACAGTCACACCGGGACGATCACCAACAATCGCTTTACGCTTACCACCCAGGCGATTAAACAGGGTCGACTTGCCGACATTAGGACGCCCAACAATCGCT
>JAJFLF010000065.1 GCA_021772845.1 Mariprofundus sp. | reverse complement strand
CCCGTCCCGGGCAAGCTGTAGAAGATGATCGTGGTTTAAACCTGTTACTGCACAGCGGTGCAGATGCAGTTTGTATTTTTGGTAAGAGTTGGGATGTACATGTAACCAAAGCACTGGGAATATCATTGCAGGAGAATCTGCATCTGGTACGTGAATCGGTAGCTTTCCTTAAACAGCATTTTGATACGGTATTTTTTGATGCAGAACACTTCTTTGATGGATTTGAGGCCAATGAGGCTTATGCCTTAGAGGTTCTGGAAGCAGCCAATGAAGGTGGGGCCGATGCGGTGGTATTGTGTGATACCAACGGTGGTTCGATTCCCTTTGTTATTTTTGACGTGGTATCACGTGTAAAACTGCAGATGCCTGGACAAGTGCTTGGTATTCATGCGCATAATGATTGCGAAATGAGTGTTGCCAATTCTGTGGCTGCAGTGCGCGCGGGAGCCAGCCAGGTTCAGGGTACAATCAATGGCATTGGTGAGCGTTGTGGAAACGCGAATATCATTTCAATTATTCCGATATTGCAGTTAAAAGTAGGTGCGGACTGTGGGGTCTCGCCTGAGAAAATGAAAGAACTCTCATCCTTATCTCAGTTTGTCAATGAGATGGCCAATCGCCTACCGTGGTTACATCAGCCCTTTGTAGGTCAGAATGCGTTTGCCCATAAGGGTGGCATTCATGTTTCAGCTATTCGTAAACAGAGTAATTTGTATGAGCATGTCGATCCGGTACTGGTCGGTAACGAACCTCGAGTTTTAGTATCAGATCAGGCTGGTCGCAGTAATATATTGAGTAAACTACAGCAGCTGGAGCCGGATGTCGGACTGGATCCAAACGATCCTGCTGTTGCTGATGCCCTGCGCTCTATCAAAGCATTAGAAGCCAGTGGTTATGCCTTTGAAGGAGCCGATGCCTCGTTTCAACTGCTATTGCGCCGCTCGATGAAACGGTTCAAACGTCATTTTGAATTGATACGTTTTCGTGTCTATGATGAAAAGCGCGGCCATCATATGGATACAGAATCTGAGGCGACAGTGCAGGTGCGTGTTGGTGGTGTTGTAAAGCATGCGGCAGCACTGGGTAATGGTCCCGTAAATGCTATGGATAAAGCACTTAGAGCGGCATTGCTTGATGCCTATCCGGGTCTTGAAACAATGTTTTTGACTGACTTTAAAGTGCGTGTGCTTACCAGCAAAGAAGCAACTGAAGCTGCGGTGCGTGTGCTGGTTGAATCTTCAGATGGGCAGCGCAAGTGGAGTACGGTTGGTGTCTCCGCCGATGTGCTCGAAGCAGCTTACCGGGCGCTCAATGATGCGATTGAATACAAGCTGGTGATGGATAATGTGCCACCGCCTGAAGCTGAAAATAACGGTCAATAATAGCTTGTTTTCATTACGCTGGAGCTAAGTGCATAAGGTTTGTTGCCGTAGCTTTCAGAGTGTTACAAACCCAGTTCGAAGAAACTTGATTCCTTCTCATCCTCATCCTCTTTGCTTTCAGTGCTGGTAGCTGGTGACTCCTGTGTTGGAGCTGTGTCTGCCCGGAATGCTTCAAGGAAAATATCTTCACTGTCCGGTCCTGGCAGTTTGCCTGTTTTGCGATCAATAGCGACCCACTCAATGCCTTCCGGCGGAACAAAATCACGTACCTTTTTGCCTTTATGAAAGGATTGCATGGCATCAAGCCAGGCAGGAAGGGCGGCTCTGGAACCTGTTTCGCTGCGTCCCATCGGTGTAGGTGTATCTCGGCCTGTCCATACAGCAGTTAAAATTTGTGGCGTATAACCCATATACCAGGCATCAACCTGTTTATTGGTGGTGCCTGTTTTGCCGGCAGATGGTCGTTTCAGTGCGCGAGCACGTCGCCCGGTACCACGTTCAACAACCCCTTTCATGATATTGGTGATGAGAAATGCATCAATGGGGTCAATGGCCTGTTCTGCTGGGCGCATGGACTCATTTACGCTCATAACAGGATTCACATGGCATACCTGACAGCGTTTACCTGCCACAGCACGGTGTAGTGTTTCACCAGTGCGATCCTGCACCTGCTGCACCGCAATCGGTTTCCATTTACGGCCCTGATCAGCCAACAGAATATAAGACTCTGTTAAAGCTTGCGGTGTTACCTCGGTTGCACCAAGAGCGAGAGCCAATTGTGCAGGAAATGTGCGGCCCAGTGGATAATTAGAGAGATCACTTAAAAAACGTCTGATGCCTATATTTTGAAGTACTTTAATAGAGGCCAGATTGCGAGAGTGCTCGAGCGCATTACGAAATGGAACTGGCCCTGCAAATTTGTTTTTGTAATTTTCAGGTCGCCAAAAGTCATCACCTTTGCGGGTATCAAAGACAACTGGTGTATCCATTACAGTCGTTGCTGCCGTTGAACCTGCTGCAAGTGCAGAGGTGTAGAGAAATGGTTTGAATGCACTGCCCGGTTGCCGTAGTGCTCTGCCTACACGGTCAAAACCACTGGTCTGGTAATTATAACCACCGACTCTGGCCAGAACGGTGCCGCGTTCCATGTCGATGGCATAAAGAGCAGATTCCACCGATGGTTCTTGCGCCAAGCGCACTCCGGGTTTGCGCAAACCCTGCAGGCGCACTTCATCACCAGGTATCCAGGTGCGAGGGCGCAATTTTAGGGCAGCCAGTGTTTCTTCGCTGGCACCATCTTTTTTGTACGCTTTGATCGATTTCCATCGCCATTTATTTTTTGCGATGACCCAGCGGCGGCTACCATCGTTGACAGTCATATTGCCCTTTTGATCTACCTCTTCAATCAAAGCGGGGATTAATGTCGCGCTTGATGGTGGAGGTGGGTTGGCACCTGCTGCCTGTCGCCATGAATCTAACAGTTCCGGCCATGCACTATCAGGATGATGTATGGGATAGCGGTATGGCTGGCGTTGTTCAACTTCCAGTACATTGCGTCGAACAGCTTGAATGGCGGCTTCCTGCGCATCTACGTCGTATGGGATGACAATAGTCAGCCCCTGTCGCCGCAGCGTTTTCAGGCCAAAGCGTGCAATCAGCTCCTGATAGACTTGATCGGCATAAGCATCGCTGAGTTTGTTCGTTCCTAATGGTGAAATGTTCAGCGGCTCACGGGATGCGCGGGTCACAGCATTGGCTGTCGCGAGTCTACTATTGCGCATTAGATTGAGCACAGTGTTACGCCGTTGCAGGGCTTTTTTTGGATTGATATGCGGTGCATATTTGCCCGGTGCTTTAGGTAGACCTGCCAGCGTGGCGCACTCAGCCAGTGTGAGTTCATCAAGGTTTTTATGGAAATAACGCCATGCGGCAGAGGCAACGCCATAAGAACCACGGCCAAGATAAATATGATTGAGATAGAGATAGAGAATCTCATCCTTGGAGAAGGCTTGCTCAATACGGTAAGCAAGAATCGCTTCTTTGGCTTTTCGAATATAGGACTTTTCGGATGTCAGTAAAAAGTTTTTAGCAACCTGTTGGGTGATGGTTGAACCACCCTGTACGGTATGGCCTGCGCGCAGATTGGCTAGGGCTGCGGAAGCGATGCGAGCCGGATTGATGCCGGGATGTTCGTAGAACTGTTGATCTTCAGCAGCCAGGAATGCATCTTTTAATTTCTTGGGGATATCTTTGAAGGGGACCAGAATACGGTGTTCGTCGGCATATTCGGCCAGTAATTCGCCCTCTGTATTATAGACACGTGATACCAGAGCGGGTCTATATTCAGACAGAGCACTCAATTCTGGTAGATTACTGGAGAAAAGCATATATCCTATGCTGATGGTCACAGCCATGAGAATACTTAAGGAGATAACGATTTTGGCGATAAGAGATAAGATGCGCATTAAGCCGAATCTAATCGGAAGCAATCAGAGCAAGCAAGCTGGAGTTTTGCCAATGAAGGATTTGCTGGGTCGTCAGCGTGGTTTTACCCTGCTTGAGGTGATTATTGTGATGGCAATTATGGGCATTGTTGCGGCTATCGGTTTTCCAGCTTTTTCAGAATGGAATGAGAAGCAGGCGGTGCGCAGCGCAGCGCAGGCTGTGTTGGCGCATATGAAGCAGGCGAGAATTATGGCAGTGGCGGATAATCGCAGTGTAAGTATAACGTTTACATCAACATCCTATACGTTTGATGCAGATACGACTTCGGATAGTTCATGTGGCCTATGCAAAAATGAAGCGGTTTCACTTGCTCAGTTTGCGAATAATCTTACGATTACTTCTGCAGCAACTAGAACATTTTCCAGTCGGGGTACGGCGAATTCTGGAAATATTACAGTAACATCAGGAAGTTCGAGTAAAGTCATTACCATGAATGTGATCGGCAGGGCATATTTACAATGAGTTATAAAACAGAGACGACAGGCTTTACGCTCATTGAGGTGCTTGTGGCCTTGGTTATCGTGTCGGTTGCTGTGCTTTCACTTGGTAGTTTTACGATTTCGACAGTAAGTACGGGCCAGGTATCACGGGAACGGCTCTCGGCTGTGCATCTGGCAGAACAGGTGTTGGAGTTCTGGCAGCATGATACGAATGATAATGCACCTGTGATTGGTGCCGGTTGTGCTTTAACTACGGGGACTCCGACGATGCCATTGAGTGTGGCATGCACGCCCACTACAGGGATCGGTATCAGTTATACAGTACAGGCGGCAGAAGTGCAGGTATCAGGTCCTTTACCTGCCAGCTTGTCGTCGTTTCAGAACTTTACCAAGCAGGGTTTTAATAACACCCCGCAAACCAAGTTGGTGACGGTGACTTGGTCGAATAAAGGTAAATCCCATTCGATATACCTGACACATCTGTCGATGGTGAAATAATGCGACGGACAGGGTGTTACATGACTAGAGCGAATGCTCAAGACAGGCGTTTCCAGCGTGGTTTCACGCTGATTGAAATGCTTATCAGTATGTCGATGGGGCTGGTGATTATCGCAGGCATTACGATGGTATTTATGTCGAACAGTAATGTCTCCAGAGTGATCTCTTCGCAGACTGAAATTATGGGTGATCTCTATCTGGCCTCACATCTGATGCAGGCTGGTTTGAGGGGGTCTGTTGCGGTCACGACACCTTCTCCATCCTTTCCAGCTGATTTGGGTTCAGGAGCAAGAAAGCCGACGGCTCTATGTGATTCACCAAATGATAAGAGTGTAAGTTTGCCTACCAATTACCCCACCAGTTTTCCTTCTTATCCTTATTGGGATGCGACATCTAAAACGCTAACCTATCAGGATATGGATGGTAATACTGGTATTATTCAGTACCAGCGCACCGCAAATGATCGGATTTATTGGCTTAGGCCTGACCCATGTGTGTGGCAGTTTCAAGAGTTGATTCGTGATATGGATCTGAACAGCGGTTTGGCTGTTACCATTTCTTCATCTGGCGAGGTGGATGTGACGTTGATCGCGGCCTATAGCAATGAGCAGAAGCAGAGTAGAACATTGTCGTTATCGTTTAAAACCTGGCCGAGGAATCAATGATGGGTATGTCAGTTAGAGAAACTCAATCACAGTATGGTGAGTCCGGTTTTGTATTGGTGACATCGTTGATCATGCTTAGCCTGTTAACCTTGATGTCGTTGGGCATGTACTTTGCCAGTAAATCGGGCAGCCAGACAAGTGCTTCGGCGCAAACGTCGACCGAAGCATATTATTATGCCGAGAGTGCCATCTATTATATTTCATGGGCGATTGCCAATGATGCTGAATTTGATAACCACACCTATTCAGGTAGCTATGTGGCTTCTCCCTTTGGTGAACCATTGGTGCCGGCCAATGCAAGTTCGATAGGGGATTTTCTGGAGTTGCAGAATTATCTGTGGGATCCGGGCCCGACCGGTGTTGCAGGCAGTAGTGCCGTGGATACGGATGCCACGGTATATACGGCCGGTCAGGTCATGTATTTTGATAACTCCCCCATGGCTAATCGTTACCTCTGTATGGAGGATTATACTCTTTTCTCCAATTGCCTGGATGTCTCACTTTCTCCGGGAGATACAAATAGGATTCAACCCTCCATGTATCGTATAAGTGCAAAACTACCGCGTTATATCAAGCTGGATATGGCATCTACTGGTGTGATTACACCGTCTATTCCTCCGTTGCCACATAGGGCTGTACCAGTGGTTGGGGAGGATATTCCTTTAAATGGGGCAATCGTCTGGATAACGGCAGTAGACGCGACAGATGCAGCCAGAGATATCGAAATTTACCCATTGGACCCTTCTACAGTCTATGGTGGTACAGCAGCTACAGCCTGTATAGGAGGAACCTTGCCTAATTGTCCATGCACGGCTCCTGATCCTATTGATAATACAGCTGATACGAATTACACCGATTTTATGGCTGCCTGGGCTTGTGAGGCCAATACCGGTACATGGATACCTACCTATGGCATTGTTGCGTATGCGATCGGCTATGTGAATGGGCGACCGTCACATTTGATCCGCTCTGTTATTCGTTAAAGGATGTGGTGATATTAGAGAGGGTGATGATTGCAAAGTCACCTTTATCGTCTATATTTCTAAAAGGGGTACGGAGGGAGCCATGATGAAAAGAACTGTTTTTCTATTTGCGATGTTGTTTGCTGGGGTGACAACTGCTCAGGCGGGAGGTTTTCAAATTCCTGAGATGGGTATTAAAGCCATGGGCATGGGTAATGCTTTTACTGCCGTTGCAGATGATCCCACAGCCAACTGGTTCAATCCGGCGGGTCTATCTTTTCAGGAGGGTGCTGCTGTTACCGTGGGAGCGGTTGCGATTAAGCCGATAGTTGATTTTGCAGCCAATGCCAGCAATCTAGTTCCTACAGCCGCACCTTCTAGTGCTGACAAGAAAATAATTGTTGTTCCGCATGCCTATGTGGCTATCACCACGGATTCAGATCTCTCAGCTGGAATTGGCATCAATGCACCGTTTGGTTTGGAAATGAAGTGGCCGACGACGGCAGTTTTTTCAGGTGCCGCTGAATACGGCAGACTGCAGGCAGTTAATGTGAACGGGAATGTGGCATTCAAATTAAGTGATAGCTTTGCTTTGGCTGTTGGTGTGGATTTTGTGGATATGTACAAGGTTGATTTTAATGGAACGGCGCTGATACAGAACTTTAAAGGCACAGGTTGGGGATACAATGTGGCAGCACTCTATAAGACAGAGTTGTTCAATGTTGGTGTCAGCTATCGTTCAGAAGTAAAGATCAAATCGAATGGACAATCGACCCATACAGCATCAGCCACAACAAGTAATAACGCAATAACAGTGACCATGCCTGATATGCTGAATATCGGCTTGGCTTTCCATC
>JAJFLF010000064.1 GCA_021772845.1 Mariprofundus sp. | reverse complement strand
GCTTGCAACTGATGAATCATGCTGGCGTGTTTCACTTCATCCTCTTCCTGCAAAGCAATATGAATCTCCGGAATATGGAAATGTTCATGCGCCAGACGCGC
The DNA here is from genome assembly GCA_021772845.1 of Mariprofundus sp. GTDB lineage: Bacteria > Pseudomonadota > Zetaproteobacteria > Mariprofundales > Mariprofundaceae > Mariprofundus. The sequence goes on along the minus strand of JAJFLF010000064.1, from coordinate 5,374 downwards.
AATCAACAGATTATGATCTGATGAACCGGTCATAACCAGTGCGCAACCAATCTCTTCGGCATGACAGATTTCCCAATACAATGGATCCAGAGCATTGCCACAAATAGCGTCGTAACCCGAACGTTTCAGACCAGCAATCACTTCAGCATTCAAATCCAAAAACCTGACTTCGCGATCTTCACCCAGTGCCCGTCCTATCTCCGCACCAATCTGTCCACCACCAATAATCAATACTGAACGTTCATCACCGCCTTCAATCTGCAAGATCTTTTTCAGCCTCCCTGCAAAAAGACTATAACCAAGCACAGATACAATAATAACAATATATACCATCGCCAGCAGCATTTCAGCTTGAGGGTCACCGTTCTCTTGTAAAATGAGTACAAACAGAGAGGTGATCGCGGCCGCCACCACACCACGTGGTGCCATACCAGCCAAATACATAGACTCATTCATACTCAAACGACTACCTAAGGTCGATAAAAAGACAATCATGGGGCGCACGATCATCGCCAGAATAACGCACAACAAGAGCCCCTGCCACAGATAAGCATACATCACAGACAGATCCATCTGACCTGCCAACAACACAAACAGCACTGAAATCAACAGCATCGATAGACTGCCTTTAAAATGTTTAAGGCGTTGAATATCATGCACTTCCATGCGTTGCAGCGTTGCCCCCATCATCAACATGGCCAATAACCCTGCTTGCGCACTAATCGAATCAGCGACCAGAAATAGCCCCCATGCCGATGTCAGCGTCAAAACCGTACGTATTTCAAAATCTTTGGCCCAGTGGCTACCCAGCAGCCATCCCAACATGAGTCCACCAGTCAAGCCAACTGCCGCCCCAACACCCACTTTGTGCAATATATCCAGGGCGATACTTGATGCTGTCATATCCAGTGTCAGGGCAACCTGTAGCATCACAATCGCCAATATCGCGCCGATCACATCAATCAACATCGCTTCAGCTGTTAATACATGGCTGATATTGCGACCTAATCGCATTTGTCGAACGATCGGCATGATCACCGTAGGTCCACCGACCGACACCAGCGCACCAAACAGCAAAGCCAGCGGCCAATCCATGCCAGCAATGTAATGCGCAGCAGAGCCACCAATTAACATTGTCAGCAATGGCCCGATCAATACCAGATTACCTACCACCCAGCCGTTTTCGCGCAGGGCCTTGAGATTAAGGTTCAACCCCCCCTCAAAAAGAATGATGGCCAGACCTAGCTCAATCAGCGTGTGTAGTGCCGGTCCAATGGTTTCGACATGCAGGGCATGCAGACCAAATGGCCCCAGAGCCATGCCTGCGACGAGCCACAACAGGATGGGGGGAAAACGAAAACGATTGGCCAGCACCTGTGCTGTAGTGGCAATCACAACAGCAACAACAAATGTCGTAGTAGGGGTCACGGTTTCAGGAAACATCGCCAATGAGGATGACGTTTTGATGTCAGATCGGCAAGTAACACGTAAAACAATCTATTCACATATAGAAACACAAAAATTTTATGCGCTCAGCACTCGCTGCATTTTCTCTTCCAGCACATCAATGGAATATGGTTTTTGCAGGAATCCAGCCCAACCCAAATCAGATAGCTCTTCTGTAATATTCACTTCACTATAACCCGAAGAGAGGATCGCACAGACGTCTGCTTGAATACCTTTCAATGCTTCAAAACAGAGCTGACCATCCATGTTTGGCATGGTTAAATCTAACAATACGGCTGATATTTTGTCGTGATGCAGACGGAATAACTCAACCCCTTCCGGACCATCACTGGCAGCCATTACATCAAATCCAAGCTCTTCCAGCATCATGCTGGCAGCAGTGCGTACCATCAACTCATCGTCGATGATGAGAACCACACCAGTAAGTGCTTTCTTCTCCACTTGCATGGCTGGCTGTACAATATTGTTGGCCGGAGATTGACTCGAAACAGGAAAAACAACCCGTATCGTTGTGCCTTGCCCAACAATAGAATCAATGCGCATACCGCCACGGTGCCCTTTTATGATACCCAAAATCGCGCTCATACCCAATCCGCGCCCAGTAAATTTGGTCGTGAAATATGGATCAAACATCTTTTGTTTGGTCTCATCATCCATTCCACAACCAACATCAGCTATCTCAATAAATGCATAATAACGACCACGTTCAATATATTCATAGCCAATATGATTCGCCAGAAAGTCATCATCAATCGGCATCACTCCGGTCTTAATAGAGATCCTCTTTTCAACATTTCGATCATTATGTTTCGCTTCCATCGCTTCAGATGCATTGGTGATCAAATTCAGCACAACCTGTTGTATTTGGGCGATATCGGCATTGATTGCAGGCATAGCCTCAGAAAGTTGATAATTAATCCGGACATTTTTGGCGATCGCCACATCAATCAAGGTCCCCATATCTCTAGCCACTTGCGAAAGATCGATCGGTTGAATAACAAACTGTCCTTTACCTGAATAAGCCAGCATTTGGTTACACAGTGAAGCTGCAGTATTACTGGCATTGATAATCGCATCCAGGCTGCTACGCATAGGCGATTCATTTCTTACATGGCTAGCCGCCAATGAAGCATGCGCGAGAATAGCAGCCAGAATATTGTTGAAGTCATGGGCTATGCCACCAGCGAGTACCCCCAAAGACTCGACGCGATCAATATGCTGTAATTTTGATTCAGTGAGATGCCGCTCGGTAACATCCTGAACAACCATTAACACGGCTGACTGACCTTCATAGTCAATACAGGTTGAAGAGGTTTCGCTATACATTAAATGACCAGAACCGGACTGATAACGCTCTTCAGTATGCAAATAATTCGCACCGTGTAAGGACATATCTTCAAGCCGCTCGTTCACCAACTTTTGATCTTCCATATATATAAACTCAAGTAGATCATGCCCGATCATATCATCGGCACGATTGGCATACCCCAGCCTCTCAGCAATATAGGGATTTGCGTATAACACCTTGCCCTGCTGCAGTACGAGAATGCCGGTGTAACTCATTTCTACCAGCGTACTATAACGCTGATTACTGGAGAGCAATGCCTGCTGACTTGCCTCAAGTTCTGATGTACGAGCCTTCACCTCCGCCTCAATGAGCATAAAGTTCACATTTGAGCGGTGCATACGCCATGCAATAAACAGCGTTAACAGTAATGTGAAAATCAACGATTGCCATGCCAAAATGGCGGGACGATCTTTCAAAAATTTCGGTGCAGCTTCAAAACAGAGTAACCACTTCTGTCCTGCAAAACTGAAGGGAATCTTATCCTGTAGATGAGTATGAATATCCATTTGATCTGCAGTCCGGCTGCGAGATAAGTGTGAATAAACTTCCTGCTTAGAGTCATCATCACGCATCATCAACAGCGAAAGATCCAAATCAGAAACGGGCATCTTTTCAAGCGCCCGTTCAATTAACCCATCAACATACCATTCAGTAATCAACGCACCAATAAGCTTACCCCTTACTGATACTTTCGATTGATCATTCAACTGAACAGCTTGAGGGTTCTCCCCCTGACTATGGTCACTGACAAGTGCAACAAAATTAAGTTCATTGCCCCTGGCGTGTGCATCTTTATCGACAAGAGGCTGAATGAGACGATTTTGATGAGATGAAACACCCTCAGCCACATGATCATCGTAATAAACATCACCGACCCTGATGTCATTATTTACTGCATCTGAGTAGTTACCTTTTTTAACATACAGTACTCTCAAGCTATTCTGGCGGGAAACTGCCGGTTCAAAAATTGCCCAGGCAACACTTAAAAGCTGAGGATCATTGATCAGCAGTCGCTCAGACTCTGGCATAAAATCCTCAGCATTTAACGGATTATCATGTTCAAGATTGATGTCATGTTCAATGAGAAAACGAACATCAGCCACCGCTTTTTCAACAGTATCTAACTCTTTTTGAATAGCTGCAGCATAACCGGCAGCCCTGTACTCAAACTCTTGCGCAATGCGCGATTGCTCCCAGTTATGGATGAAAGAAAATATACCCCAGGAGAGCATAAGGCCCATGCAAAAAATGAACACAATACGCTGATTTACATTTCGCTTCTGCATCACCATTCCATTTTGAAGAGCAGCAAGCTGCTATGCTTATGTGCTCTGTTTCTTTGTATCTGGACGCAACAACTGAGAAGACATGCCAACACCAAGCAATACGTTGTTAAGATCATGACTTAGCTGTTCACTATACTCAGCACTAGCTTCTACTGCTTCTTCCAGCTTCCGCGTGGCTTCATCCAGAATAGTTTGCACATTCTCGATCTGTTGAGACTGCTTAAGACTATCCAATGCGTGAATCAGCCTTGTTTTAAGTAAAGTCGCATGAAACGGCTTGAGAATATAATCATCCGCCCCCGCATCAATATAATTTCCGATTATGTTCAAATCATTGCTGCCTGTAACAACAATAATGCGCGAGTTTTTCAATTTTGGATTATTTATAAATGACTCAAGCAAGGCCAGGCTGTCAGTGCCCGGAATAAGGATATCAAGCAAAATAAGCTCAGGCCGATGTTCTTCAGCCTGCTGTTCAGCCTCTTCACAATTGCTCGCTTTGAGCGGATCAAATCCATAGCTTTTTATCAATTGATCCAAAATAATATGAACCATCAGTTCATCATCAACAATAAGGATTTTTGGTGTTTTATGCACTTCCACTCCTGACTAACAGATTAATACTGCCAATCTTTCTTCTCAATTCAGCTTCTAAATATGAAGTTCTCGCTTTAACAGAGAAGGCTCTCATAGCAAATCAACAACACACACATAAGTCATTCGAGAAACCGTAGTTTTAGATGCATAAGAAGTAAAGCCAATGCAATAGTTTTCACCCCATAAACAATATGGACTCCATGCATCCCAAAACCATTCGATCACTCCACTCTTTGAGCAATACATTGATCAACTATAGCGCAACATGCGTGCAGAGAGATGACATGTTATGGTTCCGCCAACTTTACAAAAGCAGATGGCACTACAGGTGAATTCAATGAATGCAGTCAGACATTTCCGCCCCCTGGATGATAATAATCGCCCAGTATTACTCATCGTAATGGATGGCTGGGGCTTAGGCACAGGTGGCTCGGAAGATGCCATTGCGCAAGCCGATACGCCTGTATTTGATCACTTGATGCAAGCCTATCCGAACACCCGTTTGATGACGCACGGTTCTTATGTCGGTCTACCTTCAAACAAAGACATGGGGGGCTCAGAAGTAGGACATTTAACGATGGGCGCTGGCATGGTGCTTGATCAAGGTCCAACCCGCATCAACAATGCCATTGCAGATGGCTCCTTTTATGAATCCAAAGCACTGAAGACTATCATG
>JAJFLF010000063.1 GCA_021772845.1 Mariprofundus sp. | reverse complement strand
GGCGAGGGTGGACTTATACTTCACTCATCGGATGGTGGCTCCACTTGGCAGCTCCAGACTAGAGGAAATGTGCAAGAATTATTAGATATCACTTTTTCAACGAACACCGAAGGTTGGGCTGTTGGTGATTCAGCTGTATTGCTCCACACCCAGAACCGCGGATGGGATTGGACGCAAACGGGTATCCCTAATGCTACCGGCAGTTTTACAGGTGTGGAATTCGTCGACGCCAACTACGGCTGGATAACTTCCACCGACGGTGAAATATATTCAACTAACAATGGTGGCGAAATATGGACTTCACAGACGTCTGAGATATCGCAAATACTGAATGACATTGACATGACTGACAGGTTTAACGGGTGGGCCGCTGGCAATGGGGGAGTCATTTTGAATACCAAGAACGGTGGATCATACTGGGAACTTCAGGACGCAAACACAAGCGCATCATTTCTCAGCATATTCGGGCATGATTCTCTTCATGCATGGGCTGTCGGTCAGAGTGGGACCGCAGTCGAGACTTTCGACGGTGGCGCTTCGTGGATCAATAGAATCCTTCCAATCGAGAATTCTGTACTCACTCAGGTTTACTTTGAAAGCGACACACTCGGTTGGATTATCGCATTGCCTCGAACCGTGCTCAAAACAACTGATGGAGGAGCTTCGTGGACTTCCGGTATTATAGGAACAGTAGCGAGAAATGCTAGAGGGACTTTCTCTGAGACAGACTGTTGGATAGCTGGATGTGTCTATGTCGGTGGCTCGTTCCCATTTCTAATGTACAGCGGAGACGGGGGTGATACGTGGGAAAAAGTTGGCTATAGAGGGCTAAACTGTCCAAACAGTATCTACTTCATTGACGACAATATCGGCTGGACAGTTGGCGAGAATGGTGTAATACTACACACAACCTCTGGCACGCTCTGAAGTTGACTACCGTGAAGCCTTTCCCTTATGGCCTCGGCTGGATGTCACTTTTCATCCGCAATGTGGAACAGAACCTAGCTACGAAACTCACTGAGGCGCCCCAATACTCATCAGTGATTGGTCGTCGAAACAACATTTCAGTATGTCCAATTCCTTCAATGCGGCGATAGAAGTCACTAGCTCACACAGTGACTCAGATTGTGTCATATCGTTGTAGCTTACTACACACTGGAACCTTATTCCAATTGAGTGCAGTGCAAGGAGATCCCCTGTACATCTCTAGTCTGAGCATGATGCTGTTCAAAGCGAAAGTGTTTGAATCTCTAAACATGCGACCCTCGATCTCAGTCAATACCTCCAAGGCGATCTTCTTTGAACTCCTGACAACCTTTCGAATCCGTTTCCTATTCCGACAAGCACCCACCTGCCAATTCCGACCTATCTTTCTAACAGTTCCCATACTTCATATACCGACTTAACACCCCCAAATGGGCATGTCATTCTCACGTCAAAGAACACGCACCCAAGAGAGTGTGAACGCAAGTGGTTAATTCCTATGAGGTTTGGCAAAACATGCAGGGTCGACGAGACTAGTTCATCAACTGGATTGTCGGTGGGTGTGCGGCCTAACCAGGATCAAACTGATTCGATAGGAACACTTCTTCCTAAGCTTAGGTAGTAATATGGTGGTTCCCTGTTGCTGACTGTTGTAAACTCAAACTAAGGTCAAATCGGTATTGGGCCGCCTTTGAACATCCATGCCACAAGAAACGTAATGTCACCAATGTTGATCCGTCAGTCGCCCGATGCGTCCCCACAAGTAAGCCCTATGAGGATGAGGCCGCGATTAACCTCTACTGAATCTATGGTGAAACTGGTCTTCACTGCAAGAAGCGCTATCACGTCTACTGCTACAGCAGTGTCGGGAGCGACTGCACCGATATCATAATAAAGATTGTAGATCGTACCGGTATCGTTGGGAATCCGTTCTTGATTGTAATCAACTATTACGCCAGTAATCTGACCTGAGCTGTATTCATTCACTCCCAAAACGCTGAATCCTGCGATTCGTGATTGTAGATGTATCAGACCTCGTGAGTGTATTCCAATACGAACTCACTTATATCGAATCCTAGAGAACTTGCTGTGCCATTCGCTGATCGGCCGGTGGACAGGTTTGATATATCAGAAGATGATAACATGCTTCACTCTTGAATGACAGCCAATCAATGTGGAAAGATGTTCTAATCTCGACCAAATGACATAACTCAAAGAACTAGCTCTCCATTTTTGGCAGCTCCGATACAATCTGAAACAGTATCTATTTACTAATTCGTAAGTGCGGTTATTTCTCCTCTTGGGCTAACTTGTTTATCAGCTCTTTCAATTTCTCAATTTCATTTTTCAGTTTTTCAATCTCGTTACCCTGCTTTTGATTGGTATCATTTAGGGCTTGGATTGCGGCTATTGCGACTCCATCAGCATCTACCGTTGCAATGCCCTTGTCACTATCACCAAGTCCGAATGACTTGTAAAAATCTTGAGCCACCGCTCCTATATGTGTGACATCTTGACCTTCTGATTTATAATTCCACTGCTTGATTGAAAGTTGAGAAATCTTCTGAAGGATATCACTGCCATCAATGGGTATAAAATTCTCTTTCAGGTTTTTATCTGATGAATTTGTCCAAGAACCACCAGTTGAAAGATAAGCGCCAGAGGAAGTATTTATTAGCCGTGAAGTATTATATGGAGCTAACCCTCCGGAGTTGGTTATATACATACCTCCATCAGCACGCAAAACTAATTGCTCTGCTCCACCAGATTGCACAGTGTCGGTGTTTGAAGATGAACTATTGGCAGCTAGAACCATTGAACCACTATGATTGGCAACAGCCCTGTTACCTGCGGCAAAAGACCAGTTACCAGCTGCAATATTTGATATTCCTCCAG
>JAJFLF010000062.1 GCA_021772845.1 Mariprofundus sp. | reverse complement strand
TGCCAACATCAACATGCCAATTGCGGCTCACCCTATTGCTGCAATTTGGGATCGCGTATTCCCAGGCGGTAGCCCTAAGAATGTACTGTATGATATGCAGACATATGGCATTGCAGTTGCATCCGCTGCAGCTCTGGACATTGTTTCTCCAAAAGGAAAAACAACTGCGAATGCGATTGTAGATCACACTATGAGCGCTGCTTTGCGTGGTGCTATTACTGTACTTATCAACAGTAAAGATGCTCCAGCAGATGCAGGTAAAGGCGACAATATCTTACCTCGCTAGTCATTCGGCTTAACACAGAAAAAAAGGGAGAGACAATGTCTCTCCCTTTTTTATTTCTGTCTACATTGATCTGTAACGGTGTGAAGCCTTAGTCTGAAAAACGGATTCTTAAATACCGCCACCTAAGAAACGTTCCAGTTTTTCCTGCTCAGACAGGCGATCTTTATTCAGCTCGTCCACAGTTTCCGCTTCTTCACCTTCAGGTTTCGGATGAAACGTATCAACGCGTGCATTCACATCATCAATCATTTTCAGCACATGGCCTAATGCTTCGGATACCGGGTTCGCCAACAGATGATGATCCAGATTAATTTTACCATCTTCAATCAATGATTCAGTTGTCGCCACGACCGTACCGGGAATGCCCACCACGGTTGAATGCTCAGGCACATCCCGAAACACCACGGAATTTGCTCCAATACGCGACTGCTGACCAATCGTAATCGCACCAAGCACTTTCGCACCGGCACCGACAATCACACCATCATGCAATGTTGGATGCCGCTTTTTCTTTTCCCATGTTGTGCCACCCAGCGTGACACCATGATAGAGTGTTACATCATCACCAATCTCAGTGGTTTCTCCAATGACAATGCCCATACCATGATCAATAAAAAAACGTTGACCAATGGTCGCTCCCGGATGAATTTCAATACCGGTAAACCAACGCGCCAAATGCATGACAAAACGCGCCAACCAGCGCCATCCAAAATTCCGCCACAAGACATTTGCCATACGATACATCCAGATAGCATGCAGCCCCGGATAGCAGGTGAGCACCTCCCACGACGAACGTGCGGCAGGATCACGGTCAAAGGCCGTGCGAATATCTTCTTTAATCATCTTAATCATTGGCGGATTCTATCACAAATTTTACCAAGCGCCTGCTCAGGCGCAGCCACACTCCATAATGCAGAACCTGAAAGCTTAGCCGATGCCCATGAACGCACCTCTTCAACATCTACCTGCTGCACTTTTTCCAGCCACTGCATAGGAGAAAGCAATTTCTCTTCATCCAGGCGTGAACCCAAGTAAAGCATCTGGCCTTCCACCGAATCCAGACCCATACGGAACTGAACCTGCAGCTGCCGTTTAGAGCGTTCAATCTCATCACTAGTGATCTGAGTTGCAAAATCATGCAATAAGCCAGATAACAGATCGACACACTCAGCGGCTCGATTTGGCTCAGTACCGCAGGTCATACTCCATGTACCGGTATCACTCAATGTATTGAGATGAGAACCCACACTATAGGCCAATCCACGTTTTTCCCTGATTTCACGGAACAGACACGAACTCATACCACCACCCAGCACCTGGTTAGCCAACCAAGCTGTAGGGCGCTGCTCTGATGAAGCAATAACACCTGGAAAAGATGCGATGATTTGAGCCTGCTCACCCGCACGAGGCAGAGCCTGCAGACCAGAAGCCAGTGGTGCTGCAGCCAAACGCGGTTCAGCCTCAGAAGCCATACCCCAAGTTACACCGCCTACTGCGTCAACCAGAGCATCATGATCAATGTTCCCTGCCGCAACGATCAGCAAACGTGGAGCTCGGTACCAATGCTGCAGATATTGCGACAGATCCACAGTGGAAAATGATGATAATGAGTCATGCGTACCTAAAACAGGCCTGCCAAGTGTGTGCTCAGGAAACAGCGCTTCCAAATGCTGATCCATCACCCACTCTTCAGGCGTATCCTCAACCATGGCCATTTCAGCATAGATCACTTCACGCTCGCGCTGCCATTCAGCTTCAGGTAACGCAGGTTCACGCACCATCTGCATGAGAATATTCAACGCTTCAGCCCAATGTTCATGCAATACATGCAGGTGGAAACAGGTACGTTCACGTGATGTATATGCATTGGCATTACCACCCAGTTCATCCAGCTTCTCAGCCAGTTGATGCACATCCATCTGTTCTGTTCCCTTGAATAACATATGTTCAAGAGCGTGTGTAATACCTGACAAATGCGCTACTTCATCACGGCTGCCAACGTCGACAAAAATTCCCAGTGCCACACTCTGGCTATGTGGCATGGCATGACTTAATACCAGTGGACCATCAGCAATCTGTGTTTCACTATAAAAGGAACGACTCATGAGCTCTCCATTCAATCATATTCCACATGCGAGGAATAACTGTATTAGAGATAGACAGGCATGTTCGAAGAGATACCCTTCGCTACAATGAATACTCAAGCTAAAATCACTCTGAGCCCAGAAAATGCGCAAAAAAAAACCGGACACATTAGGTCCGGTTTTATAAATGGTGGAGCCAGACGGGATCGAACCGTCGACCTCTACGCTGCCAGCGTAGCGCTCTCCCAGCTGAGCTATGGCCCCGTGATATTGGCTAAGGCTTCATCGCCTATCCCGAAGGCGGCGAATTTCGCCATAGCAGGGTAATATTGTCAACATGAGTTCATCAATGCCTTCTTCCTCAAGCTCCTCCAGCACTGCCCAATCAACAGTGCAACTGTTTCGCCGCACCCTTTCAGCGGATTGTTTAACACCACCTGGCGTCTTCTCTCGCCTGGTAGATCGCGGTGACTGTTTCATGTTTGAATCAGCCGAAGGTGGTGAACAGTGGGGTCGCTACAGCATTTTAGGCATCAGCCCTGCCTGCCGCGCTACCGCCAATGGAGCACATACCTCCCTGCGCTTTCGTGATGGCCACGAGGAAAATTTTGAAGGCGGCATTCTCGACTGGTTGCGTGAACAGATCATTTCTCAGGAATACATTGCCGCCGATGATCTGCCTTTTGCCGGTGGAGCGGTGGGATATTTTGGTTATCAACTGGTCTCTCATTTTGAAGATATCCCGGCTGATCTGCCAGATCCTGTTGATGCACCTGAATCAGCATTTTTACTGGTCGATCGTTTTATGGTCTTTGATAACCTCAAAGGCACACTGACCTGTTGTGTACGCATGGCCTCCGATCAGTTCGATGACGCGCAAGAAGTATTAAACAATATGGAGACCAGCCTGTCTGAAGGTGAGGTGGCCAAAGTACTCAACCTCGATGCAGATACTACGCTGAGCGAAGCTCCTGTTGCCCAGACATCACAGGCCGATTTTGAAGCGGCAGTTTGCAAAGCGCGTGAATACATCCATGCCGGTGATATTTTTCAGGTCGTATTAAGTCAGCGTTTTTCCAAGCAGCTGACGTGTGCTCCGTTTGATATCTACCGCGCTGTACGTCATATCAATCCATCACCTTACCTGTTTTACCTGCATGTCGGAGAAACTATTCTGGTGGGATCATCTCCTGAGATACTGGTGCGTCGTGAAAAGGAAAAAGCAGTTGTTCGTCCGATTGCAGGTACGCGCCCGCGCGGCAAAACAGTTCAAGAAGACAAAGCACTCGAAGTGGATCTGCTGGCAGATGCCAAAGAATTGGCTGAACATGTGATGCTGGTTGATTTAGGCCGTAACGATTTAGGCCGCGTATGCAGCTACGGCAGTGTTGAGCTGACTGAATCAATGATGATCGAACGCTATTCCCATGTGATGCATATCGTCTCACAGGTAGAAGGCGACCTTCAAGAGAACTCCGACACCTTGGACCTGTTAGCTGCCACATTCCCCGCAGGCACTGTATCCGGTGCCCCCAAAGTACGTGCGATGGAGATCATTCATGAACTGGAACCTGTCGCGCGCGGCCCGTATGCCGGCACTGTTGGTTATATCGGTTTTGGTGGCCAGCGTATGGACACCGCTATTGCGATCCGCACCGCTGTCATTCATGACGGTCAGGTACATATTCAAGCAGGTGCAGGCATTGTAGCCGACTCCGTGCCCGAAAAAGAACATCAGGAGTGTGTCAATAAAGCCACTGCGATGTTCCGCGCCGTAGCGCTGGCTGAAGCACAGACACAAGGAAAAACATCATGATTCTGGTCATTGATAATTACGACTCATTCACCTTTAACCTGGTGCAATATCTGGGCGAACTGGGAGAAACCCCCGAAATCTTCCGTAATGATAAAATCAGCGTTGATGAAATTTCAGATATGCAGCCGGATAGCATTCTGATCTCCCCCGGCCCTCGCACCCCGTTTGAGGCCGGCATTTCCATGCAGGTGATTCGCCAGTTTTCTGGTCAGATACCTATTCTGGGAGTATGCCTTGGGCATCAGTCTATTTCAGCAGTATTTGGTGGTGAAGTCATTCGGGCCCCACGTCTGATGCACGGCAAAACCAGTCTGATCCATCATGTGGGAACTGGCGTCTTCGCTGATATGCCATCGCCATTCACCGCCACCCGCTATCATTCGTTAATCGTGCCGGAACCACTACCTGACTGCCTTGAACGCACCGCCTGGACCGATGAAGGGGAATTGATGGGACTACGTCACCGTGAACATCCAACCTTTGGCCTGCAATTTCATCCGGAATCCATTCTGACCGAACACGGGCACCAGATGCTCAAAAACTTTCTTGAAGTAAGCACATCATGAATAGCAGCGTAATAATTCAGGCAATCAAAGACATTCAGTCTGGCACTGCAATCACTGGTGATAGTGCTGAAGCAGTGTTCGCAAGCATCATGAATGGTGAAGCTTCATCCGCTCAAATTTCAGCAATCCTCATGGGCCTATCTATTCGTGGTGAGTCTGCTGAAGTCGTAGCCGGTGCAGCCAAAGCTATGCGTGCCGCCTCCACCAAGATCAGTCCCAAAGCACAGGGCCTTGTTGATACCTGTGGCACAGGCGGTGATGGCGCCAAAACATTTAACATTTCCACTGCTGTTTCTATTGTGGTGGCAGCCTGCGGACTGCCTGTTGCCAAACATGGCAATCGCGCCATGTCTTCCAAATCCGGTGCTGCCGATGTGCTGGAAGCACTCGGTGTTAATCTTGAGCTTAGCCCTGAGCAAGTTGCCGACTGCATAGACAAAACAGGCATAGGTTTTCTCTTTGCCCAGCATCTACACCCTGCTATGCGCCATGCAGGCCCTGTTCGCCGCGAACTGGGCATCCGTACGATTTTCAACCTTCTGGGCCCCCTGACCAACCCTGCAGGCGCTGATTACCAGGTACTTGGCGTATACAGTGAAGATAAACTCGAGTTGGTAGCCAATGCACTACTCCAACTCGGCAGCAAACGCGCTTTGATTGTACATGGGCGTGATGGACTTGATGAGATCACTACTACAGATATCACGGACGCCATCCTTATCGAAGCAGGTCAGCCACCTATCCGCTTTGAAATAGATCCTGCTGCATTTGGTATGCCTTACGCTGTGCCTGAAGCTCTGGCAGGCGATGATGCCACCACCAATGCGGATATCCTCAAACATATCTTTGCAGGCCAGTCCGGTGCAGGTCGTGATATTGTTCTGCTCAATGCCGCAGCAGCTTTGTGGGTTGCAGGCAAGGTCAATGGTATTGGTGAAGGCCTTGGCATGGCTGCACAGGCCATTGATAGTGGAAAAGCCATGCAAACACTTGATGCATTGGTCGCATTTACTAAAAATGCAAAAAACTGAACCGCAAAGGACGCAGAGTTTCGCAGAGTTAAATCAAATAAGTCAGCATATATTAGATGCAGCTTTCCGTGTTCATTCAACGCTTGGTCCCGGACTACTTGAATCAACTTACGAGCATTGTCTGCTCTACGAATTAGGCAAAGCTGGTATTTTGGCAAGCCGTCAAGTTGAGCTTCCTGTTGTGTATGATGGAGTGAAGATTGATGCTGGGTATAGACTCGATATGCTTGTAGAGGACAGAGTCATCGTTGAAATCAAAGCTGTTGAACGATTACTACCCATTCATGAGGCTCAACTACTCACCTATTTAAAACTGGCAAACAAGCAGCTTGGACTCTTAATAAACTTCAATGTCCATTCACTGAAAAATGGAATTAAACGCATGGTGCATAGTTCATGATTAGAATCTTCACACAAATAATAATTCAATTGGAGTATCTATAATGAAAATTTCGACTCTGTTTTACTCTGTGGAACTCTGCGTACTTCGCGGTGAAAAATCATGAGCTCTATATTAAATGAAATCGCTGCATACAAACGGGAGTGGGTTGCCAGATGCAAAACTGAACGCTCTGAATCCGAGCTGATTGCATTGGCTAAAAATGCCACACCGTTGGACTTTGCCGGAGTATTAAAAAGCAAGATCTCCAACAAACAGAATGCAGTCATTGCTGAAGTAAAAAAAGCCAGCCCATCCAAAGGCATTATTCGTGCTGATTTTGATCCGGTGGCCATTGCCAAATCTTATGAGGCAGGTGGCGCAAGCTGCCTGTCCGTACTCACTGATGTGAAATACTTTCAGGGTGATGATGCTTATGTTCGATCCATTCGCAAGGCGGTTGATCTACCCATCCTGCGCAAGGATTTCATGCTTGATCCCTATCAAATCATTGAAGCCAAAGCGATGGGGGCTGATGCGATTCTGGTGATATTAGCTATGCTGGATGATGTATTGGCAGCAGAATTAACGGCATGCGCGCATGAGTTAGGCCTATCTGTATTGCCAGAAGTCCACAATGCACAAGAGCTGGAACGTGCTTTGCTACTCAACACTCAACTCATGGGCATCAACAATCGCAACCTGCACACATTCGAAACGAGTCTGGAAACAACGATTTCGCTGCTTCAACAATTAGATGATGACAAAACAGCCATCACCGAATCAGGTATCTTTACCCCTGACGATATTCAGCTTATGAATAAGAGTGATGTGTACGGCTTTCTGATCGGTGAATCACTGATGCGCCAGGATGACCCCGGAGCCGCACTACAACAATTAATGACTTAAGAGAACTCAGCGAACTGATTAAGGCGCGGCTTTATTACCTTGCAGACGCCCTAGCTGCTCTTCAACGGTTACAAAAAATGCTTCGGCATGTTTTTTATTCATCGCTGTATTCACCCAGTGACCGTTTGTATACCCCTGCAATAGCGTACGCACTTCTAAACGACTTTGTGGCTGCTGCTCATTTTTCACACGAAAAACACGTACAACATAGCGATGACGCGTTAGTTTGCCTGAACTACCAATCAAATTACCTATCAGATTATTGTTATACGCGCCTTTTCTTATCCAATCAGTGGTAACAATACCGCTAGCTGAATCCACAGAATCCACCGGCATACTTAACGATGTCATTGCATCCACAACTGCAGAAAAGGTCTGATCTGCTGCTGCATCATACACACGCGCATCCAACGCTACTTTTTTACCTGTTACTGCCTGACGATATTTCTCTGAGACGGCTTCATTCGAACTATTACTGCTTACTGCATTTGCCATAGGTAGTTCAATATCTGCGCGCAATTCCGGCGGAAGTTCAAGCGGGGCCCTATTTTCTGCTACGGGTGTCGATTTAGTTCCGAATATTGAAGGCTGGCTGCCACTCTTGTCATCGACATCCCAAAACATCTGCCTGTTGGCACATGCGGAGGTCGTGAAAAGTATCATAAGTAAGGTCGTGTATTTAATCATAGGTTTCATAAGGCTGAATTCCATCTGCTCGTTGGCTCTGGGTCAAGCAGCAAAAATAATAATGGGGCACCAACAAGAAATGAAGACAAAAAAAAAGAGGGGAGCCTAAGCTCCCCTCTCTTATACTTTCGATGAAGTTCTGTTATTAAAGTAGAGCTTCGACGTCGAGTACAGTTGATTTAACTTTGGTAGTTGCACCAATGACATTACCAACATTTACATTTTTAGTGCTGTTGTAGATCAATGCTACAATGAAGTTCTGGTAGATTTCATACTCAGCAGCAACCTGGAACTGAGTTACTTTTTCAACACCAGTACCAACAGCGCCAGTGTTCTTCATGATACCGAAACCACCACCGATGATTACGTTATGCAAAGGCTTGATGCTTGCACGTACAGAGTAACCAGAGCTTTCGCCACCAGCTTTACTGAACATGTTAACTTTGTTAGTTCCATCAGCAGAAGCTTTTGCGTAGTCAGCATAAACACCAACCTGCATGTCGCCCATTTCGCCCTGTGCCTGGAAATCTAGTGCCCATTTCTTCAGCTCAGCTTCAGTTGTCGCTGCAACGAAACCACGTGCACCAGCACCAGTCAATGCAGTTGCAGTGTTCTGGTTACCAGTTTTACCGGAGATGATCATACCACCAAAGCCAAGTTCAAAGTTGCCTACTTCAGCATGTGCGAAGATACGTGCCATAGGAGCAAGTTTCCAACCGTTATCTACAGCACCATCAAATGCAGCAGAATCAGTGATCAAACCGAAAGATGCGTTCACAAGGTCGTTTGCATAGAAAACTGTAACACCAGCTTCTGCGTTGTTGTTGCCGCTCAAAGATTCAAAAGCAGTCAGGTTTTTACCGTTCAACATACCACCGTGCTGACCGTAAACAGATGAAATTTCCATACCGGAAGTTACACCGAAACCAGCGTTGAAGAAGTCGATACCGACTTTAGCATCGCCCATGTCGAAAGCAGACAGCAGCTGGAAGTTAGCGAAAGTTCCGTCATATTCAACGAAAGTACCAGTGTTAGTGCCTACACGGCCACCGAACATAAGAACCTGATCACCAATTACAGCAGTTTTCTGAGTGTCAGCAGCAGCAGGAGCAGCAGCAACACCAACAACCTGTGCAGCATTAGCAGTAGCAGCAACAGCAGCAACAGCCTGAACACCAATAGCAGCTAGACCAGCAGCGTTACCGCTAGTTGATGTAGATGTGAACTGTGGACGTAGAACCATAGTCATGTTTACTACGTTAGTAATTGAAAGCATGTCATCTTCAATCAGACCCT
>JAJFLF010000061.1 GCA_021772845.1 Mariprofundus sp. | reverse complement strand
CGTCTGTCGCCAGCCAATATGTTTTTTGCCCGCCCGCATGTTGGTGTCGCTCCGGCTGGTTTTGCCAGCCCTGCCACCGAGGCACTGGGCGATGCGATTACTATTGATGATTATCTGGTTGATAATCCCTCAAGTACTGTGCTGGTTGAAGTGCGTGGTGATTCGATGATTGATGCAGGTATCCACCATGGTGATTTTCTCATTGTGGAGCGCAAAAGTAATCCGAATATTGGCAAAATTGTAGTGGCCATTGTTGATGGTGATTTTACTATTAAATATTTTCGCACGGACCAAAAAGGTCCTTTCCTGGAACCAGCCAATGATGACTATCCCAATATCTATCCGGAAAGCTCACTTGATATCTACGGTGAGGTTGTTGGCCAGTTTCGTAAGTTTTAAATAACGGCTTAGTTGCCCAATAAATAATATGGGGGTGTTAGATGACTTCCAAATATAACCACGTGTGCCGGGCTCTTATGCCGTTGGAAGGGTTTCGTTTTGTTGATGAGGAGTGGACACAGGCTGCTGGTTTGCTAACTCCAACCTTGAAGCTTAAACGCCGCAAGATTCACGAACGCTATAACGAACTGATTGTGTCCATGTACGCTAAATCAGCAGCTGCCACTCAGATGGATGGGTCGGAGTATGATTCGCTGCATTAAGCGGTGGACAAAAGAGAGTCAGATCGTTTTGCTTCGGTCTATGATTGAAGGGTCTTTGAATGAACAGTTGTGAGTGGCTCGGCCGGCAACCATATGAACCTGTCTGGCAGATGCTGCGCGTACGTGCAGATGATATCGCAGCAGGTCACGATGAAGAAATCATATTTAGTTGTGAACATGAACCCGTTTATACTACTGGGCGACGCGGCGTGGATAATCGCCTGGGAGCAATACTGCCTGCGCCGGTGATCCATTCAGATCGTGGTGGGGAGATGACGTTTCATGGCCCGGGTCAGCTCATGCTCTATCCGATTATCAATCTGAGAGCGCGTGGGCTCGGTGTAAAAGCCTATGTGAGTTTATTGGAACAATCCTGCATTGATCTGTTGAAGTCGCAGGGGGTAGAGGCAACACGTCGATGTGGTTTCCCCGGGGTGTGGACGAATAAGGGGAAGGCGGCTGCATTGGGTGTGCGCATTACACGTGGCGTGGCCTATCACGGCATGGCGTTGAATGTGGATGTTGCCCCTGCATGGTTTGCGGCCATTAACCCCTGCGGGCTTCAATCGGGCATTGTTAGTCTGAGCAGCTTTGTTGAGCCCTTGCCGCAGTCTGAATTGGCTGGCTTATGGATGCAGGCCTTTAATAATCTGCTGATCACATACAAGCATTCAATAAATGTTAGTCCGGTTTGAGGTTTTGTATGACTTCAAACCATTGCGGTGAATATTGCTTGGCATGCAATGGTTTGTGTTTAATCACGATGAATGCATCTGGAAGGTTTTCTAACCATGATATAATAGCCATCACTTCTGTCTCTCCACCTGCATGGCCGGGATAAGCGAGAATAGAGATGCGGCCGTTTGATGCGATGAGGCCAATGGCGGCATTGAGCGCTTGAATAGTGGTAGTTTTGTGTGTGATAACGGATTTATCAGCGTGTGGAAGATAACCGAGATTAAACATGATGAGATTCACTTTGCCATGCAGTGAGTGTGGAATGTGCTCGAGCATAGTCTCATGCCCAGCACAAAAAAGGCTTACTCTGCCGGCGAGTTCTGCTTCATTTAAGCGTTGGTATGTATTGTCTATAGCCTGTTTTTGAATGTCGAAGGCGAATATTTGTCCTTGATGAGCGATGTGACGCGCAAGGAATAGGGTGTCATGGCCGTTGCCTGCGGTGGCATCAATGGCAATGTAATCTGTCTGTTTGCATGCAGCCTGGATAAGAGGTTCCAGCTTTTGATGCACTCTATTTGTTAGTGAAACCCTGGCTGATTTTGTAGTGGTGCTTTTGTCTTTTGTTATATTGATTCTTGTAATATCAGCTTCACCTGGAAAGGTGCTTCCACTGCATAGGTGATCCGCAAAGGCCTGAGCATAGTGTGGGATCAGCATGGATCCTTTGGATCCAAAACCATTGAAAATGCCGATCTGTGTTTTTTCAGGGTGAAAACCGATGAAGGGGTGTTTATCCAGTGTATTAGGCCGAACACCAGCCTGTTGTTGGATGACATCAACCTTCAGCACAGTGTGAAAGAGTATTTGCAGTCCGTTTAGTAGCTCTGTTCTGGATTCCTGCATCGGTTCGAGCGTGGACAGATCGTGAGAGTATGTGGCGCCTGTTTTGTATTGGCCGTTGTGCAATGGCAATAGCCACTTGCCACCGTTGATGATCTGATCTGGTAACGCTGCATCAGTTGTCAGGGTCAGGATTTCACCCTTGGCTGGTTGAAAGGGAAGGTGCTGAAACCACGGGTTATCTTTGTCCATAAACCCCTGGCAAAAGATGATACGCTTGGCATGAACCTGTTTCCAGATTATGCCGTTATCTGTTATTTTCAGATCACAGTAATCAAAGTGATCAGCAATGTAGCTTTGCTTGCTCATAAAATATTCGCGCAAACTATCGAGCAGGGCATTGGTATCCAGGTATCCGGTTTGTGTTTGTTGGTATAGGCCATGAGGAGCTGACACTGGCTCTACAGACTTGATCCGTTCACCGAGAAAAGGCGCGTAGTGTCTGTCCTGACTGCGTTTTTCGAACGTTTGAAGCTCTTTGCTACTTTTAAGGATACGTAACATGGTTTTGTCATGAAAGAATGTGTGTCCGAATTGTGATGCTAATTCCTGATAACACTGGCGTGCTGTTGGAATGATATGTTCAGCTTGTTCTTGTAAGACCAGGCGTTGCCCTGTGATGGGATTGAAGAGGCCTGCAGCCACACGAGAAGCGCACGGGGCGTCCTCATCACACACGATGGTGATGCTTTGCCCTTGTTGCATGAGCTTCCAGCCAAGGATTGAGCCAGCTAAACCTTGGCCTATGATCAAAGTATTGGTATAATGAATTGTTTCAGACATGACAGAATCTTATGCATGAACGGGCTTTATTTACACTATTCATAAGAATCGCTATGGTTCGCGGCCTTTTGGCGATTCATTGAATGAATAGCCCTGTTTTCGGGAGGATGGAAATGGCCTTAACTAAGACACAATTAGCAGCTTTTGAGAAGCAGTTGACTGACTGGAAAGATGAACTGGAAGTTGGTCAGAGTGAAAACGTGCATGCAATGACAGGGCAGGATCAGACGTCGTTCCCTGACCCTACTGATCAGGCAAGCATGGAAACCGATCGCAATTTTGATCTGCGTATTAAAGATCGTGAGCGTAAACTGGTTAAAAAAATCAATCAGACCATTGAACGTTTGCAGGATGGCGATTTTGGCGAATGTGATTCATGCGGTGGTGATATCAGTGTCAAACGTCTACAGGCACGTCCTGTTACAACCTTATGCATTGAGTGCAAAACGGCACAGGAACAGGAAGAGCGTACGCGTCTCGACTGAGTGTTGTTGAAAGAATAACTAAGAGCCTGCGCAATGTCGCAGGCTTTTTTTTGCCTTCAAAACGCTTGTGCATGAACTATGATCTAGCGCACACCATTATGATATTTATCATCTATACTTACAGCTTGAAGGATTGAAGCGTGTAATATGTAGGTGAAATGGTAGAAATCTATCTGGAGAGCAGTGGATTTCGTTGATGAGGGGCGTGTTGTGATTAAAAAGATCAATAAAATTTGTGTCTCATCTGGAATATTCTGGCTTGAAGTGCCTGCTGCTGATCTTCGTGTGTTATGTGGGTGCCCAGCTGATAGTGTAAAACATCTCATTCATTCTGGCTTGATTGTTTCAGAAGAGGATCATGGCATCACCTATGAAACAGGGCCTAATGCCATACTGCTTTCTGATACCATGTTACAACAAGGTAGTTTTGCAAACATGTCTGAATTCCCTGTGCTGCAAATGCTTTATAATCAGGGCATGTTGTTGCCGAATCATCCGAACAACACAGGTGTGAAACCGGTGTTGATGGGGGCAAAAGAGCAACTCGAAGCTCAAATGAAATATATTTATCGCGGCAATTATGGTTTGGTCTCAACCGAGGAGCTGATTGAGGCTGGAGTAAACAAGCAAGATGCGGATGAGATGATTCGTATGAAAGAGGCCTTTGCTTTTGGCAGTATTCATGAATCGGAAGAGATTCTTGATACCTCTGTTATCGATAATGAACGTATGGAAGTGCGTAATGGTGTTGGCGTCAGGCGCATTGGTTTCAATGTGTTTGAATTTGATTACGAGGATGAGATTGTCACCATTAATCTTAATTTGATGCCAAATGAGACATACAGATCAACCTTCTCACTTGGTTTTCATCCCATCAAACGGGAATATTTTTCAGTAATCCATTCTGGTGAAGGAGATGGTTGGGATGTGCACAGGCCTTCGATGTCCTCCATTATCATGTTCCATGGAAAGATTTATCTGATTGATGCTGGCCCCAATCTGCCTGAGATGCTGACGGCTCTTGGTATTGGTATTAACGAGATTGAAGGTATCTTTCATACCCACTCACATGATGATCATTTTGCTGGTCTGCCGGCGCTGATTCGCACGGATCGGCGTATAAAGTATTTTGCTACCAAATTGGTGCGTACATCGGTGACGAAGAAATTATGTGCACTGCTTTCTATGGATGAGAGCCGTTTTTCAGATTATTTTGAAGTGGTTGATCTGGACTTTGATCGCTGGAATGATGTCGATGGCTTGGAAGTGAAGCCTGTATTTTCGCCACATCCGGTTGAAACAAATATATTTATATTCCGTGCGCTGTGGGAAGGTGGATACCGCAGTTATGGGCACTTTGCCGATATCTCCTCATTTCAAGTGCTACAATCAATGTTGTCAAAAGAGGATTCTGATGAAGGGATCTCTCAGGCTTTTTACGATAAAGTAAGAGAGGATTATTTAACACCGGTGGATGTAAAGAAAATTGATATTGGTGGCGGCATGATTCATGGCAACGCCAGCGATTTTAAAGATGATAAATCGAAAAAAATTATTCTTGCCCATACCGCACTGGCACTGACCGATGAGCAAAAAGAAATCGGTTCTGATCTGCCTTTTGGGGCGGTTGATACCTTGATTCCCACCTATCAAAACTTTGGCATGCAGCGGGCATATAATTTTTTATGCGATGACTTCCCATCTGCTCCCAAGCATCAGCTGCGTACCTTATTGAATAATGAAACGGTTTCTATTGAGCCAGGTACGATTATGATCAAAGAGGGGGTTGTGAATGACCATCTCTACCTGCTGTTATCGGGCTCTGTTGAAATGATTGATTCCAAACATCATGCAAAGATTAAGTTGTATGCCGGTTCCCTGTTGGGTGAATTATCAGCTCTGCAACGCTGTCCTGCTTCACATACATACCGTACAGAGAGTTTTGTGCAGGCGCTTAGTATCTCCAGTCAACTGTATGCAGATTTTGTGCGATTGAATGCGCTGTATGATGATATTGAGCGGTTGGGTGAGAGTTGGCAGTTCCTCGAGAATCTACCTCTGTTTGATGAGGCGATTTCACATATCACCTTAAACCATATTGTTGACCAGATTAAGCTGGATGTTTATCCGGCCGGACATGTTTTTGATATGCAGGATAAGCAGCTCTATCTGGTGAAGAGAGGTACGGTTAAGGTGGGCACAGAGAGTGTGCTGGAAACGATTGAGACGGGTGACTTCTTTGGTGAAGTATCCATCTTTTTCAATGACATTCGTTATCCTGAAATCCGCACAGCCGAGCAGTCGGAAATTTATCGTGTTCCGATTGAGGTCGTGAAGAATATTCCTATTGTGAACTGGAAGCTGTTTGAGCGGCATGAAAAGCGGGAACAGTTGTATTCCCCTGGTTGATAGCCTTCCTTAATCCTCTACATCTGCATTGTGATACACTTTTTGCACATCATCGCAGTCATTTAAGGCGTCAAGCAATGCTTCAAAGACTACTGCATCGTCACCGCTTATATTGATTAATGTTTGTGGTTCTTGAGAAATATCGTCAACTTCGAATGTGATTTCGGGTATAGATTCTGTTAAAGCGGTTTTAGCTTTAAAAAATTCAGTGTGAGGAGCAAGCACTGTGATCATGCCGTCTTCTAGCTCAATATCGGTGACATCCACATCGGCCATCATCAAGTTTTCTAGAATCTCATCTTCGTTGTCGCCTTTGAACACAAATACAGCCTGATGATCGAACATATGAGCGACCGTACCCGGCCCACCTAGTTTGCCGCCGTTTTTATTAAAACAGACGCGCACATCATTGTAGGTGCGGTTGTTATTATCGGTTAGGCAGTCCACGATAATCATGCATCCTGCCGGGCCAAAACCTTCATAACGTGCGCTGGCAAAATCTTCACCACCACCACCTGCAGCTTTATCTATAGCATTTTTAATCACATGAGCCGGTACCTGATCTTTCTTGGCGTTATCAATCAGTCGACGTAGTGACAGATTGCCATTGGGATCGGTGCCACCGCTTTTAGCGACCACATAGATCTCTCGGCCATATTTAGAATACACCTTGGTTTTAGCGCCGGCGGTTTTAGCCATAGACTCTTTTTTGTTCTGATATGCTCTGCCCATAATATCTACTCGTTGAATTCTATTTTATGATTTTAGGAAGCGATCAATATTTGTTGCTTGTTCAGCAGCATTGCCGATGTAACTGGCTGGTGTCATTTCCATTAAACCTTGTTTGGCATGCTCTGGGATATCAAGTGTGCCAATAAAGTCGCGCAGGCGTTCAGGTGTGATGCCTGTGCCGCGAGTAAGGGCTTTCATCTGCTCATATGGGTTTTCCAGGCCATAACGACGCATGACGGTCTGTACGGCTTCACCAAGCACTTCCCAGCTGGAATCAAGATCTGCATTGATACGGTCAGCATTGATTTCTAGCTTGCTAATACCCCTTTGAGCTGAGCTGTAGGCCAGAATGGAATAACCAAAACCAACACCGAGATTACGCAATACGGTGGAGTCGGTGAGATCGCGCTGCCAGCGGGAGATTGGCAGTTTCTGAGCCAGATGAGATAAAACGGCATTGGCCAATCCCAGATTTCCTTCAGCATTTTCAAAGTCGATAGGGTTGACCTTGTGTGGCATGGTGGATGAACCGACCTCGCCAGCAATCACTTTCTGCTTGAAATAACCAAGCGAAATGTAAGCCCAGATATCGCGGCTGAAATCAATCAGAATCGTGTTAAAGCGCGCCAGCGCATCATTGAGCTCAGCAATGTAATCGTGTGGTTCGATCTGAATGGTGTATGGGTTCCAGGTAATGCCGAGTGATTCTACAAAATCTTTAGCAATCGCAGCCCAATCAAGATCTGGATAGGCAGCCAGATGCGCATTGTAGTTGCCAACTGCACCATTGATTTTGCCAAGGATCGGC
The DNA here is from genome assembly GCA_021772845.1 of Mariprofundus sp. Taxonomy (GTDB): domain Bacteria; phylum Pseudomonadota; class Zetaproteobacteria; order Mariprofundales; family Mariprofundaceae; genus Mariprofundus. The sequence continues at coordinate 1,435 of JAJFLF010000061.1, read as the reverse complement.
GTGACAGCAACCTGATTTACGGTGCGCTGCATGCGGTAAGCCACATTGGCCCACTCTTTGCCCATGGTGGTTGGGCTTGCGGTCTGTCCATGTGTGCGGGCGAGCAGCGGTTGAGCTGCATACGCTTTAGCGCCATTGGCGATGCTCTCTACAATGCCATTGAGTGACGGCAGCAGCACAGTGTCGCGGGCTTCTTTTAACATCAGAGCATAGGAAAGATTGTTGATGTCTTCGGAGGTGCAAGCAAAGTGAAAAAACTCAGATACGGAAGCCAGTTCTGCATGATCAGCTACTTTTTCCTTGAGCAGGTATTCTACCGCTTTTACATCATGGTTGGTGGTTGCTTCAATGGTTTTAACACGGTTGGCATCGTCTTCAGAAAAGTCATAGATAATGGCATCGAGAAATGCATTGGCATCAGCAGAAAATGTTGAAACTTCCACGATATCTTTGTTGGCAGCCAACATTTGCAACCAACGTACTTCAACGGTGACACGCGCTTTGATCAGGCCATATTCACTGAAGATCGGACGCAGCTCAGCTGTTTTGCTGGCATAGCGGCCATCCAGTGGCGATAGGGCGGTAAGAGGTGAAACCTGCATGAAGAACTCCGGTCGTTAGGCAGTAGTAAGAAATTTAAGGTCGCGAAAGATACACGGGATGCGCCTTTTTCTAAAGCCAATATCGGATATCAGGCTTATTCCAGCTTTGAGATTTACTGATAATCATCATGTAGGTGAGGGATATCTGCGAAAGATCTGGCATCAATGTCCCATTGCTTCATATATTATCTGATTGATAAAAAAATCATTACTGTCTATACTGTCATTAGTGTCTCTTTTGAGAGGTGGATGGATGAAGCAATATTTAACATCTGGTGAAGCTGCACGTATCTGCGGGGTTCATATTAACACCATTAAAAACTGGGTGCGTAAGGGCCAGATTGAAGCCGTTCATTCGCCCGGTGGGCGCTGGCGTATTCTGACATCATCTTTAGTCCAGTTTTTGCTTCTCAATAAAATGCCTTTACCTGAAGCGTTTATCGAAACGCCGCACAAAATACTTGTTATTGACGATGATCCTGCAGTAGTTGAGCTGGTGCGTGGTGCGATGAAACTCACTGCCTTGCCATGTGAGATATCTTACTGTGCGGATGGTTATAGTGGCTTGATCAAAATAGGTGAGCTTAAGCCTGATTTGTTGATTCTGGATATTATGATGCCAGAGATCAACGGTCTGGAGGTGTTGCAGCGCTTGCGCGCTAATCCAGAACTGGTTGCCTGCATGCGCGTGATGGTTCTGACCGGCGCTAAGGATAGCAAGCTGGTATTACGCAATATCAAGGGCGTGAATCCGGATGCTGTGTTGTTCAAGCCTGTCAGTGTTGTTGCACTGCTGGAGACGATCAAGAAGTTATTGCATGCCAATGGTTTCA
>JAJFLF010000007.1 GCA_021772845.1 Mariprofundus sp. | reverse complement strand
GAGGTGGGGCGGGCGGGGCAACCAAAGGTAGTGATGTAGGAGCTACACCCTTTTTGGGTAAGGGCGGTAACGGCGGAACAGGTGGTGCTGTAGGTATTAATACCGCTGAATTGCAGTTAAATTCTGCACTAATTCAAGCAGGCGGTGCGGGTAGCGGCGGCAGCGGACCGGGAACTATTGATGTATTAGGAGCGATTAATCAACCAGGCGGTAGCAACGGCGGTAGCGCAGGAGATATCCAGCTAGTACAAAATTTACTGATAACAGGATCTGGCGATTATCAATTTAGCAGCTTTAACGGACACCCCGGTAGCCCCGGTGGGCCAGGATATAGTGGGGGTAGTGCAGGCCCCGCAGGGAATCCGGGCGCTCACGGCAACATGGTACTTGGTGGGCACTCGGTTACCACAGCGGGTAATCTTGATTTTCAAAGTGGTGGCAACATCACTGGCACTGGCGTACTTAGCGCCAACAACATTAACCTTGTTGCCAATACACAAGACCAATTTATCGGTAGCGCGGCGCAAGCAATTAACACTAATGCGACGGGTATTATTACTGCTACAGCGAGTAACGGTACCGGCGGTATCTTTCTCAGTAATCAAGGCGACATTCAATTAGGAAACATCAATAGCGGTACCGGCGATGCCACTTTAACCGCAGTTGAAGGTTCTATCTCTTCAGGTAGCAGCTTGATTAATTTTGCTGGTACTAACTTAACGCTTACCACCACCGAAGAAGTCTTAAATGTTCTCGCTGGTGATCGCAATATTCAAATCGGGTCGGGTGGTATTAATGCGAACAATACCAACCTCACTTTAACTTCTGCCGATGACATTATCGTTAACGGCAGTATTAATGCGGGTAGCGTGGTAATGACCGCTGATGCCGGGACGGGTAACGCTATTCCTGGTGCTTCGGGTGAGCGCGGCGGTGACATTACCATCAATGAAACGATAACAGCGAGTCAATCTATTAGTCTTAGCGCTGGTAACGGTGTTGATGGTCAAGTAGGCGAAACTCCTACCAATAATCAAGGAGAGGATGGCGGTGATGGCGGTGATGGTGGTAATGGCGGCAATATAAAGATTCATGCACAACTAGAATCTCAGGCGGGCGATATACTACTAACAGCAGGTGCTGCTGGTGATGCAGGCGCAGGTGGAAATGGAAGCAGTCTGATAGCTGGAGCCGGGCCTTTTCCAGGTGGTGCCGGCGGTGATAGTGGCGTTGGTGGCAAAGGCGGTAGTATTAATGTTAATGCTGCTTTGATCAGCGCAGGGCAAGTCATCGCCAACGCGGGCATCGACGGACAAACTGCTCAGGGTGGATCTGGTGCAATAGGTGATGGAGGACTCGGGCCTGATGGAGTAAGCCTCGGCACACAAGCTGGTGGCGATATACAATTGTCTACAGTCACTGCAACGGGCGATGTTTCATTAACTGCGGGTGATAGCTATTTTAGACAAAACGCGGGCTCTATTATTTTTAATGGAGCCGTTAACTCTGGCTCGAAGATTACTGTCAACGCGGGCACTGGTCGCAATGGGGTAAGCTCAGATTTAAGTGATGGTGGGCATGGCGGCAACATTCAAGTTAACCAAACGTTAAATGCTACAGGTGACATTTTGCTAGCGGCAGGACAGGGTGGTTTGTTAAATGGTATTGATGGCGCTATCAATGGCAGTCAAATAGAGCTTACCTCAACTAACGGTAACATCACTGTAACAGGTGTAATCAATGCAGGAATAGATGATGTGTTATTGAATGCAGGTGACCAGTTAAGCATTTCCGATCAAATTACTGCAAACAATATTAGTCTCACGGCAGCGGGTTTAAATGCAGCGATTGGTAGTACAGGTGCTGGTGCGATACAAACCAATGCATCAGGTATTGTTACGGCAACAGCCAGCAATGGTAACGGCGGAATCTTTTTCTCTAAACAAGGCAACTTTGATATCAGTAACCTTGTGCTAAATACCGGTAGCGGTGATGCAGAATTGACTGCTGTAGATGGCAACCTTACTACCGGCGCATCGACGTTTAATTTTTCTGGCGCTAACTTAACACTCACCACCACCGAAGAAGCCTTAAATGTTCTTGCTGGTGATCGCAATATACAAATCGGTACTGGTGGTATCGATGCCATGAATACCAATCTTACTTTTACTTCTGCCGATGATGTCATTGTTGATGGTGTGATTAACGCCGCAAGCGTCACCGCGACAGCAGATGATGGTAAAAATGGAGTCGGTACCTTTGTTGAAGCCGGTAGTTTAAACAGTGGTGAAACTGGTAATGACGGTGAACGTGGTGGTGACATTACTGTTAACCAAAGCATTACTAGCACAGTCGGTGATATACAGCTTACCGCGGGCGCGGGCGGCAATGGCAGCGACGGCGGCACCGGCACCGGCGACGGCGGCGTTGCAGCTACCGACGACGGTGGAGATAGCGGCGGTACTGGTGGTGTGGGCGGTGCGGGTGGTTCAATTGCGATTAACGCCGGGCTCGATTCACAGCAAGTGCTTAGCCTCACCGCTGGCGCAGGTGGTAAAGGCGGCGATGGCGGCGC
>JAJFLF010000060.1 GCA_021772845.1 Mariprofundus sp. | reverse complement strand
CTTTCAGACCGGGGTTTGAAGGTTACAATCGTTCCAGCTTCAACATCTGCTGCAGATGTATAAGCCATGAATCCGGATGGCATTTTTCTCTCTAATGGGCCTGGCGATCCGGCAGCTGTCTCTTATGCCGTTGATACCATTCGTGAACTGCTTGATGCCGATACGCCTATATTTGGTATCTGTATGGGGCATCAGTTGCTCAGTCAGGCTTTAGGTCTCTCTACCTTTAAACTGAAATTCGGTCATCGTGGTGGTAACCACCCGGTTAAAGATGAAACAACCGGGAAAATTGAAATTACTAGCCAGAACCATGGTTTTGCAGTGTCAGATGAACAGATTCCTGAGCATGTAGAAATTACCCATCGCTCTCTCTTTGATGGTACGGTTGAAGGCTTGAAGGTGAAAGATAGGCCGATCTTCTCCGTGCAATATCATCCGGAAGCCAGTCCTGGCCCACAGGATGCAGATTACCTGTTTGATCGATTTGCAGACCTGATCATCTAATCATTCGCACCTATTTTCTGTAGGTGGAAGATGGGCTGGAGGGTAATGATGGAGTTGGATAAGCCTTGTTTATTGGCTTGTTCATTCTTTTCTGTTTCGGTTTGGAGATATTTTTTCCAACCTTATTAAGGTCATGCTTCTCGACAAGTCTATCATAGCTACTATTCAGCTTTTTAATGTCTGCTTTGCGTAGATCGAGCACCCCGCCTTTAGAAACCGTGCCGGTAATTGAGTCGGCGCTCACCTTATCAAGGTTGATCCTTGGGTTCAGCAGGATGTGTGCATGCCACCCTGCTCCTGCCTTTGTGGGCTTTACATGCACACTAAAGGCCGAGAGTAGGCCGGGGAAGTTTTCGCTAATGAATCCGCGCACGATCTTCAAGGCCTCCTTGGCTGGTTTGCCTTTGAAAGAGGTCATCACCCTCAGGTCACCGCGCCGAGCTCTTCGGCCCCCTGTCAGGTATTGGTACTTCTGCATAAACTCGCGGATGCGTGCTCCATTCTTGATGTTGCGGGATGGATATATACACCCCTCGCACCGATGGTGTGTCTTTGCTGTTCCGAAACCGTTAAGAAACTCAATTGCTTCAACACTTTTTTTGTGAACATACTGCAATTCCTTGTCCGTTCCTCATATTTCTCATTTCATTACCTATAGGTCTCTATACCACACTTAATTAGTGTGTCTAAGGAGATAAATCTATGGCAACACGCAGAAACACACGTATTAATACAATATTTAGTGAGAATATTTTTGATTGGATCGAGAAGGAAACGGATGAACGTGGACAGTCTTTAGCTCAAACAGTTCGCGATAAAGTCAGTGCGGCAAAGCGAGAAGAAGAAATATTTGAGCGTATTAATCATCTTGAAAAAATCATCAAGAAATCTCACAGTCTTATTATTGATCAATTGGTGGCAAATGATGATGTGGAATGATCCTGAGCGAAAGCTCAGAAGATACATTAGCATCAGAAGTAAATATCTTATTGCTGTAGCTTTGCTTGGCTTTGTGCTGGTGAGTATTGCTGCCTTTGTTCTCTTTTGGGATAGTGCAACTCTTAAAGCACTTTTTAGTCATCTTGGTTATATGAATAAAATTTGGCATGGCGAAGGAAGTCTTGGTAGATATTTCCAAGTATTGGAAGCAAGCAAGCTGATAGAGCCACTGCAGAAACACATTCTCTTCTCATTATCAGTTGGGCTAATCGGAGCGGTTCTGGCAACCCTACCTTGGATAAAACGCCCAGATAGAATGAGTTGGATCTATATCAAAGATGGCGTTGAAGTTTATGAACAAGCCAAGGCTGGTATTAAAGCTTTAAGAGAAAAAGTTGGTGTCTGGAAGAAGCGCGGCATAAATATTTACAAAGGGGTTGGCGGAAGGTTCTCTCTACCTTATGAGCTGGAGACTAAACACTTATTGTATCTCGGTTCAGTTGGTTCAGGAAAAACAGCTTCAATGCTTCACGCTATCCAATCTATCCTTGAACGTGGCGACAGAGCTGTCATCTACGATTATAAAGGTGATATGACAGGCTGGTTGCTGGGTCGTGAAGAGGTCTCACTTATTGGCTTTGCTGATACGCGATCAAAGGCTTGGTATATTGCTAATGACATTCACAATCCCTTGTTGGCAAGAGAGCTGGCTCAAACCATCATCAAAGCAACATCTGAACCTGTGTGGGGCGACAATGCGCGCGATGTTCTATCAGGCGTCATTGAATACCTCATAGCAACCAAACCACTTATCTGGGGCTTTCAAGATGTCTCAGATCTTCTTAATCAAGACAGGCAGGAATTAGCATATCAATTAAAATCAATCGGGCACGGCGCATCGAATACAATTGATAAACCAAAAGATGACCGTGGAGCAAACTCAGTGATGAGCACAGTCCGTTCTGGCGCTTGGATATTTGACATACTTGGCAAGGCATGGGGCAATCCATCATCTGGTTTCTCCGTTCGGGAATGGCTTCAAGATGAAAGTTCAGAAAATCGTATCATTATCTTAAGAAATTACCCTGATTTATCAGCCGTATCAAACTGGCTTTTGTATATCATCTTTAATCAACTCTTTGGCGAAGTATTATCTTTGAAAGATAGTAAAAAACGCAGGGTTTGGGCAGTTATTGATGAGTTGGCAACACTTCCATCAATTCCGAGACTGGAAGAATGCTTGGTCGCATCACGCTCAAAAGGTTTCAGATTCATGTGCGGAATTCAGAACTTCAGCTCGATGCGTGAAAAGTATGGTAATGATATTGCTCAAACGATCTTCTCTCAATTTGCGACACGAATTATCTGTCGCGTTTCGGATGCTGATACCGCATCGGCCTTGGCAGCAGATATGGGTGGAGACCGCAGGATTATCAGAGCCGATGTTCGATTAATAAAGAGCCTTGATGATAGTGGCAAAGACAAAATGGAGTGGGATACACAATGGATTGAAAAAGTTGAGCCCACGATGCTCAACAGCTCCATTATGAATTTACCCGATCCAACCGAAAAAGGCGGCGTTCCAGCGTGGTTATATATTTCGGGGTTTCCTATCGCTCAACTTCAATGGAATTTCTTAAAAATAAAAATGACTGCCGAGATTGATGACCCCATCGATTGGAAAACTGAAATCAAAATAATTGAACAGCAACAAACTGAACAGAAAGCATTCAAAGCAAAACCATTTCCCAATGAAGGAAAACTTAGTAAGCCAACAACAGAGATGGATGATTTCTCAAACTTGGATGATGTGGAGATGTCTGAGCTTGATGGTGATCTTTTATGATGTGCATTACCCAGATTGGTGGGATGAAGCGAACAAAGTCTGGCAAAAAAGAAATGAATGGTGCTGATTATTATGCTCAGTATCTTGATAGCCAACCGGATCTGGGCGAGCCGAAAGGGAAATTTATAGGTGCTGGGTTAGCTGACTTTGGATTAGCAAACAAAGAGCCTGAATTGGAAACACTCAAACACTTGTTTAATGGTGAAGACCAAGATGGGAAGGTGTTGGTGAAAGGAACCAAGCATCGGAAAAATGCTTATGACCTGACTTTCAACTGCGGTAAGGATGTGTCTATATTATTTGCCCTTGCTGATGACGGTGAGCGGAAGCTTATTCAGCAAGCGCAGCAAAATGCTGTTGAGAAATCTTTAGAATATATTCAGAACAATGCGACTTACTCACGAACAGGAAAAGGTGGCAAAGAGCGTATTCAAGTAAAACGACTGGTTGCAGCTACATTTGAGCATTCCACAGCACGACGGGCTAAGAATGAGACGCGACCTTCTGTTCATCTTCATACTCACTGCGTTATTCCAAACATGGTTCGTTGTGATGATAGTGTGGTGCGAACTATTCAATGTGATTTTTACCGTCATCAAATGAGTGCCTCGGCTATTCATTCCGCAGAGCTGGCGAACGCACTAAAAGACTTGGGCTATTCAGTCGAATTGGAAAAGAATGGTTTTAAAGTCTCTGGTGTAGATGAAAGTTTAAAAAAAGCTTGGTCAGGAAGACGAAGTGAGCTTCTCAAAGCTGAAAACGATTTGAAACTGGATTATCCAACCAACGCCCACAAGAGGAGAGATCTTGCAGCGCTGAGTTCACGCGGCAAGAAAACTAAAACCAAGCGAGATGAACTATTCAAAATATGGCAAAAAGAGGCGGCGGAGATGGGGGTTGAGCTGGAAAGCATCCGCACCACCAGGGCACAGGAAAAGCCTGAGCCTTGGTCGGTACAGAAAACGCTGGAACAAATTACAGCTCAGCAATCTACTTTTGATGAAATTGAGCTGCACAAGTCCATTGCTCTGGTCTCAATAGTGGATGGTAGTGCTGAAATCATTGAAGAGCGTTTCCAGCAGGTGCGTCAATCACCTGAGCTAATAAACCTAGGTGCGGATGCTAATGGTGAGCACCGCTTCACAACACAAGAGGTTTTGGCCATTGAGAAGGGTGTTCAAAATTATGCCAAGAGCAGGCAGTCCGAGCATAGTCATGTCGTGAAAGTAAATGCAGTGGATAAGGCGATTCAATCTCGATCTTTATCAGGGGAGCAAGAGAAGATGCTTCGTTATTGCTGCAAGTCTGATGGTGTAATTGCTGTTCAAGGTTCGGCTGGGTCTGGTAAGAGCTATTCGCTTGGAGCGGTGAAAGATGCGTACCATGCCAGCGGATACAATGTGCTTGGTTGTGCATTGTCAGCTGTTGCAGCGCAAAACCTGCAAGAAGGATCTGGCATCCAGTCTGGAACGATTCATCGATTACTCATTGATATCGATAATGGCTTCAAAGAGCTCAATGAAAAGAGTGTGGTCATCATTGATGAAGCTGGCACGGCAGACAGCAGGCTTATTCATCAGTTGATGATGAAAGCCAACGGAGCGAAACTTATATTTGTTGGTGACACGCATCAGCTTGAAGCAATCGGCTTGAGCTTTTTTCGCAATCTTCAGCAATCAATCGGCTTTACAGAATTATCAGAGAACAGGAGGCAGCAGAGTGATGATGATAAGAAGGCTGTATCAGATTTTAGGGGCGGCAGGATATCTGAAGCATTACTGAATTATGCTCAGCGAGGTTTGTTATCTATTTCAGATGATGCGCTGGATAGTCAGGATAAACTCATCAGCGACTGGAATATGGATAGGCTGAAATCCAGAGATAACGGCATCATCCTTGCCAGTACGAACTACGAGTGTCGTGAACTCAACGACTTGGCCCGAGTCCAGCTTAAAAAGACTGGAGAGCTTGGCGATGAAAAAGAGTACATGAGTGAATATGGTGATATCAGCATTGCTGAAAGAGACCGGATTATGTTTACAAAAAATGATATTCGCCTTGGCGTGAAAAATGGTATCCAAGCAACAGTTCTGAATGTGTCGGGTGATTGTTATCAAGCTCAGCTTGCAAATGGTGAGGTGATTTCAGTCCGCACTGAAGAGTACGGTTACTTCAAACATGCCTACGCTATTTCAACACACAAGTCTCAAGGACAATCTGTGAGCCGTGCTTATATATTCTCATCCGGGAAAATGATCTCCAAAGAGATGGGCTATGTGCAGATCACTCGAGCCAAGCAGCAGACAAAAATTTATGCTGATCAAGAAACACTTGGTGATTTAGCTTTCGAAGAGCTGAGCAAGCAAATGGGAATATCTCATCGGAAAGAAACTGCATTGGATTTATTGAGTTTGGAAATGTCGTAAAGTTCGGCACACATGAGCCTATTTATATCTGTGAGCAACAGCTCACAGGAGAGTGCTTATGAGTACAATCGAGCAGATAAAATCCGATGCTTTGGAAGAGCTGGAAGCACGCTTCAAAGATGAACCGGATATGCAGTATCCTGAAGATATGGTCTCTGAAATAGCTGATAGCTCGGTTCCGGTTTATACCTACGAGCTGGCGAAAATTGCTCAGTCCTCAATGGATGTGATGCTGCATGAGAATGAGCTGCCACCAGCTTTTGATGGCACTCCGACGATCACCAACCAAATTGCGACAGCTATCTATGAAATTGTGCAGGAGAGTCTGTATGAAAGGCTTCAGGAGCTTCAGCAGGAGTATGAATCTGAGCAAGATGCTGAGATCGAGCTGGATATTTACTAAACGCTCTCAAACCTATTTATCGTAATAAGAGGGAAGTGCATCTGGAAAATTATTTTGGAAAATGACCTTTACCAGTTGCCGTAATTTTAGTTTTTGCCACCTTTATGTAGCGGCTCGTATTTGTCGCCAGAAGATTCTTATGATCGACTATTTCATTTTTCCTCATGCTTGGACTGATTTTATGTTTGGCAAATGAAGACGGAAGCGTGATGGTATGAAGGTTCAAATGAGCGATGTAGTTCCCGATTTCCCATAGTTTCATGTCGGGGTTGGCAAGTCTGGTTTCGTAAACCAATAGAGTTAGTGCTAGTGCATTAATATTGGGCTGCCCACTGAATTGGTGTTTAGCCTGACTGTTTCGTGCCAGGACTTCACCTCTTTTTCGAGCATGCCATTGTGTCAATAATAGCTGGCACTGCTTGAGAATATATTTCTTTGGAAACTTTGTTGGAAATACTATGGCCTGCTGATTGATGCCATCAGGCATTGGATCGCCGGGATTCATCATTCTCACAGCTTCTTCTTCGAAGGGCTCAGCAAATAATTCGGCACCTCGATTATCTGTTTTCCACCACATCTCAAAATCACTATCTCTGACATCGCCAAAATCCGCATAGATCTCTGCCATGCTACCTGATCCACTGTTGTTGCAGCACACGATGTAATCGGAGTTATGTCTCAGGTATGCCCACCACCAGTAATAGAGGGACTTCTTCCAGGGTTCCTTGTCTTTTGCGTTCTTTCTGAAACTGAATCGCGGGTGCTGATACGGGAAGTGTCTGGGAGGAGATTTCTGGGCTGTTTTCATAGTAATAAATCCTTAAACTTTTAAATAGAACTATTAAGTCCTTAAATATCTAACAAACCCAACTTCAACTACAATATAAACACCGGTTGATAACAGCCAATACATTAAACTAATAAAACGGAGAAATACATGAAAAATAAAAAAGAAATCACTATCCCAGTCATCGGGTTTTTGCGACTAAAGCAGGTGCTAGAAATTATTCCAGTAGGCAAGTCCACTTGGTGGCGTGGAGTAAAAGAAGGACGCTTTCCGCAGTCAGTTAAGCTGGGTGCCCGCACCACGTGCTGGCGTGTAGAGGACATCAGAAAGCTGGTCGAAGAGCTTGGCTTGGCAGTATCGCAATGCGCGACTGCTTAGCCAAGGCTCTGAAAAGAGTCTTCGCTAAGAAGTCGCCTTACGAATTACACGGGGAAAAAATCTGAGTTAAAAGCTCTTGGTTTTCGGTTTAAATTTATTACATACAACTATAGGAGAAAATATCATGCTAAATAAACAACAATGCACAGACTTAACGAGTGAGGACAGCCCGACAATGACTTGGGGAGATATCCCTCTTGAACATACTACAGAAGGAGTCGCTAACAATGACCCTGTATCACACTTTTTAATGGGATTACGTTTCAGGGATGGTGATGAGGTTAAGCAGAGCTATAAAGAGGCTAAGAAATATTTTGAAAGCGCTGAGGCTCTTGGCTGCGTGAATGCTAAAGATGAACTGGGAATGCTGTATGTAAAGGGCGATGGTGTTGCTCAATGCTTTGATACGGCGCGGAAATACTTTATGGAGGCTGCCAGCCATAATGTCCCTTCAGCATGTGAGCATTTAGGTGGAATGTATTACAATGGCGATGGCGTTAAGAAAAACTTTAAAAAAGCTGCAAAGTGGTTCTTTCGATCTAAAGCGATACAGGGTTAGCAAGAACCATTGCAATTGAAATCTGCAGATTACTGCTGCTTTTTAAACCGGACAGCAATGACTTATTGTAGACAATGATCTTGAAAATGTAAGATGAAAATTTCTTCTGTTTTTTTCTAGGAGTAGAGGCTAAGTTTGCGCTGTTTTGAGTGCTCCTTTGTTAGAGGGGTATTTTTTGTCCGATTTCTATTAAATGATGATATAAGGCTCATGGGTATTTTGAATGGCGCTTCAAAACTTACAACTTTACGGGATTATAAATTATGCATAAATTACTAACAACTATCACTTTACTTTTTACTTTGTCCTTCTTTACGGCGGTCTCGACAGCGTCTGCCTGGACGCCTAAACCTGATCCGTGGCCTGATCACGGTTGGTCTACTGATCAAAAATGGTTTGATTCCCTCAGTAAAAAGGAGTTTAAAGAATTTAAAGATTCTGTAAGGTGGCGTTCTTCGGGTATTGTCGGTACTTACGAACAGTTGAAACAGTCTTCAGACTCTTGGAAAACAGACCAGGTACGTATTTGGATGCCTGTCGCTCCCGGCGTTGATCGCCACTTGGAAGCTTTTTGTAAAGCATTTGCAAGTAAAGGCAATAGTTTTCATGGTGGAATGCTGGGGCAGAGCGCTAGAGAGTTTCTTTACGGTAAGTGTTTAGAATTCCCTAAACTTGCAGAAGGTATGTTAGAAGATGACGTCCCAACGGTTAATCATAAACTTGCTCAGTTGGCCGCTGATTACTACGTTGATGCGAAAATGACTAGCCGTGGTAGCGATGCGGATGAAGATCAGCTCGGTAAGTACGAAGTTGTTTTCGAAGGTGTTTATCCGGATTATAAAACGCCACCTGTTCCTGGCAAATACGAGCTTGTTTTCAAGCGTGCCCAGCCAGATGAGTCACGTCCGACGGAAGTTTGGGTTATGGCCGCTTTCGTTGATTACACAGAGCCAAAGGATGCAGTTGGTCCTGGACACCTCGCCCGTAAGATTACAGCCACCCGTCACCATGGCCATCTTGACCGTGCGACTGGCATCGTAAAAGTTTTACCTTTTAAGGCCCCGAGGAGTAGCACTTTAGAAAGTAAGAAGAGATGGAACTATTCAGTTAATGTTTATCTTGATTATTTCTCTAAGTATTTACTTCTGAAGCGTAATCCGTCCGCCTTCAAAGCACGGTATTACGACTATTACGAAGCGAACTTAGCCGGTAAGTAATTGGAACCTTAAGAGCCGCCCTCCGGGGCGGCTTTTTTGTTTGTCTTGTTTCTGAGAGTCAGGCGCGAGCGAAGCGAGCGCCGGTGCCGCATTTTCCTGATCAAGTTCCCAGCCTGTTTTCAGTTTGTGACGAATTGCTAGGTCGTGATAAGATGCCTTTAGTGCTTTCAACTCTTGTTTGCGAAGCCGGAGCATCTTTCCATCCTGTTTTCTTGGGCAGGTTACATAGTGAACATGCCAGCCAGCCTGCTTTGTTCTTCGTCACAGGCTTGGTATGGATCGCATAAGTGGCGCACATACTCGGAAAGTTCTCTTTCAAATATTCAATTGCAATCTTGTGAGCATTTTTCGGGACCGTTCCCTGAAATGACATGATTAGCCGAAGATCAGTGGCCTTTGATCGCCTACCTTTCCCTTTCGGTTCCAAATGATACCTGTGGTTGAAAATATCGAACCACAGGGGCACAAACATGAACAATCATTTTCCAAAATTCGGATTCGTCCGACTAAAGCAGGTGCTAGAGGTTATTCCAGTAGGCAAGTCCACTTGGTGGCACGGAGTAAAAGAGGGACGCTTCCCAAAGGGAATTAAGCTAAGCGCTCGCACCACATGCTGGCGCGTAGAGGACATCAGGAAGTTGGTCGATGAACTCGGCCTGGCAGTCGCGTAATGCGCGACTTCTTAGCCAAGGCTCTCCTGAGGGCGTTTTCGTTAAGTGGTTGTGTGTTGGGGTTTATTAATCGTTGTAAGCCGTGAAAAACAGATCGACAAGGTTTGTTAGTTCAGGATCAGACTGGAAAGGTCTGAGCTCGTCATTAATAAATTCATCTGCTATTTCATAATCAGAAGTTTCTAAACTGCAGTTGAAATTATAATCAACATTCCCAACCAATGTTGGGATTGCTTCATATATTACGAATATTCCATCTTCATCTTTCAATAACTGAAAAACTTTATTGCAAGCCGACACGCTGGGGACGGAGAGCATACTAAGTTTGTAGTTTTTAGCCTCCTCTTTACATGCAAAGTAATAGATAGATTGAAATGACTTCATGTCTTTTGGCTGAACCAAATCAGATAATCTCCTGTCCTCGTAACGTTTCAAAAGTTTTTTGAATTCATCAGAATTCTTGTTTTTAAATAGTGCCATTTATCTTCTTTCTCCTATCCCGAGATATTTATATCCTAGCATGGATCACGTTTTCATACGGATCTGGGCGATCTGCATCATTCAGGTATTGCAGTGGAGGGGGGCTAGAGCGCAATCTGCGAGCAAAGTCTATCTGGCCAGTGTTATAATATTGGATGCTGATTCCATTCCAAGTATTTCCTTGAGCTTCCTTTCCCATTTCTCAAGAGCTGCTCTCTTTTCTTTGTCAAACTCATACACTGTGTAGTTTTTTGCATTGACCGAGCCGTCGATATGAGCAAGTACTCTGTCTCTATCGTACATTCTGATGCCAATTTGAGCCATCCAATCATTTACTGTTGATCGAATATCGTGAAGGCGGATATTGCTCAATATAACATTTGGAAACTCCTCCGACTTTATTATTGGCAAGATACGTTTTAGTGCGTGCCCGGTCGATTCTTTACCAAGTGGTTTGCCAGTTTTTTTTGGAGATGGAAATACGTACTCGCAGCCATTGGGTTTCCCAATAATTTCTAAAGCCAATTTTGTGAGTGGTATATTGTGAGGCTTAACCTTTCCATTCATCCCTTTCATGCGTTCAGCTGGAATGGTTGCATAATCACCGTGTATTTCATTCCATCTCAGTCCTCTTAGTTCTCCATGCCTGCTGGCAGTGAGGAAATTCAGTCTAATAAGTCGCTTGATAGAATCGCAGATCTTCACCTTGTCCAATCCATACCAAAGCATTTTGATCTCAGTGGCAGATAGAGATCGCTCTCTGCTTTTGGATGCTTCCACTTTGATGTTCATGCATGGGTTAATTTCAATGTCATCAATATCTTCCTCAATAGCATACGCAAACATCTTTCTGGTTATGGCCAGAACAATCCGAGCCATAGAGTCTTTCTCTGCATTTTGTAGTGCTTTGATGATGGGTTTGATGTGGCGACGAGTAACTGTTTTGATCTTAAGTTTTCCAATGGCTGGTTCGATGTGTCTTCGCAGTACTCGTTCATCTTCTTTCCAGGATCGTTTTTTCTTTTTTGCATAATTTTCTAGATATTCATCAACGAGCTCAGAAGTTGTCACCTCTTCTCTAGATGTGAGAGTTGCTTGGCGACGCGTTAATTTTTCAGATTGGGCTTTTTCAGCTGGATTAATGCCTGATTTTTTTAGAGAAGCAGCCTCAGCGTAGGCTGATTTTGCATCGGCAAGGCTCATAGATGGGTAAGTTCCCAAAGTCATTATATGCTTCTTCTTCAGAACTGTGAAGATATAATGCCAAGTTTTCGTTGGCCCGCGAGTCACCAGCGTAAAGCCTGTATTGCCATCGGATCTGTATTCAACCCGCTTTTTTGAGGGCTTGAGGTTTTTTACCCATGTGTCTGTGAACTTTGCCATAGTGCTTCTCCTGAACTTGCATGTAAGTCTATTTGTATGCATTATGTATGCAAGTTTTTGTTGGATTTCACGAGGTTATCTGGGACAACAAGAGACGATTATAATGTACGTGTACTATAAGTGTTTAATTAATATGCTTATTATTGGGCGTTGTGAGATTGTGTGGGACAATCTTTTTGTTGATGACATCTAACTCTTAATCAGCGGGTCTGGGGTTCGGATCCCCAACGGCCCACCATTTAATTCTAAGAGCTTCCTTCGGGAGGCTCTTTTTTTTGCTCTTATGTTTAGGGTATACGCAGAACAGCAGTGTTAATCTCCCTAACCGTCCTATTTTAGTCTCATCCCATTCTCTCGATAAGCGTATTTAGCTCTGGGTGATGCATGTCACATTAGACTGATCTCCCTCACAGCAGCATTGGTCTTAAGGGATTAGTAAGGAGAATAGATATGATTGAGAAAATTAAAGAGTTTGAAGAAGGGCATGATCTACAGAGCGATATAGAGACTATCGTGATCATGACAGTCATCGTTGGTGTGATGGGTTTTACAACGTCCATTTTATAAGCACGATAATATTTATTTCAAATAGCCACCCTTATGGGTGGTTTTTTGTGCTATAGTAGAATAATGGGTAAGGAAGAAATATATATTCTATTGTTGGTTCTCGTATTTGTGGCAGGAGTTGCTTCTGTTTTTCGTGCCTATTTCAATTATAAAAAGAGAAAATTATCGTTTGATTATAATCCCTGGGAATAGTTTTTTATAGCTAAGAACTAGTGGAATTTATTGTTAGCTAGAATAAATAATCATTTAATCACTCTCTTAAGAGTCATCTGCAAAAGTTATAATTTCTGATCAATTATAAGTGTCAGAGAAAGTCAGTGTTGATATGATCCCTTTTTTGTTTTCCTGTAAACGGTATTATACGCAATTTGAATGATGAATACCTTTTTCTGGAGAGAGTAATGCCTGTTTCATACGTTATTGATATAGATAAAAAAACAGTTTTTTCAACGTTCACAGGGCATGTGAGCAATGCTGAGATTATGACTCACCAGAATGAGTTGAGAAATGATCCTGATTTTACTTCTGATATGTTTGAGTTAATGGACTGCATCAGTGAAGTGAGTGTGGATCACAAGGTAGCGAATGTGATTGGTCTGGTTGAGAGTAGTCCCTGGGCTAGTGATTCCAGGCGGGCTATTGTTGCTCCTGATCCACTTATTTTTGGTCGTTCAAAAGTATTTCAGGCATATATCAGCCATAAGAATGGCGATGTCAGTGTGTTTAGGGGGGTGAGTGCCGCTAAGAAATGGCTCTACGAAGCTCAATAGCCGAGTTTGAACTACCTTTGATGTTCTTTCTACATCAAAGTAGTAAGTTTTTTAAATTCAATCTATAGGCCTCTTCTGAAGTGCACGAGAAGGTGGTTTAACTGGAAACACACCTTTCGCACATTACTTCACCTTTTAGTGCATCAGTCATTGCTCTCATGATGAATCCAGTCCGCTCCCAGGGTTCCGTGCAGGTGTTCCAGATAAGCCTGACTTGTTACGCGATCAATCATCTGGTCGGCTTTGTGTGTGCGCTCTTCCAGATAAATCTGTCTGTCTGATTCGTCAATATCAAGATCCAGCAATTGCTTGTTGATGTAATCCCGGTGTTGAAGCCAGAGCTGGGTATCCCGTGCCTGTTTGATGAGAAGGCGCTCTTTGTACCAGTCGCTCTGCAAGAGGTGCTCGCGGCTGAACATCTCCCTGATTGATGCATCATCCACTGCTCTGCCTTCGTATTCGCCGTATGCCATGATATGAAGCAGTGCTTTGAGAGGAGGGCAGGCATCATGGATGGAGTCATCTGTGAAGTAGTTAAGGGCAACGCGCTGGTGGGCCTCACAGATGTTGTGTATGCCATCAACAAAGGCATCCATGTCCTGAGATTCCGGTTTTAACATGGCTTTATCAAACACAGCCATCGGCGTATCGAAAAGTTTACCGAAATGATTACGCACGAAACGTTTTGTCATTCGGTAACCGAGGCGGCTGGC
>JAJFLF010000059.1 GCA_021772845.1 Mariprofundus sp. | reverse complement strand
GCTAGAATGGATGCAACGGTTATAAACGAGCCCAACACAAGAAAGCTACCCTGCGGTTTCTGTTCTATTTGCCGCGCTAAAATCGAGCCTGGTGTTTCTTCATTTGCATCACCCAGAGAGGCATCATCATTACTGATCAGGTGTCTGGTATAGGCTTCAAGCTGCGGAAGCATCTCTGCAAGTGATCTGTCTTCACGGGTAAACACAAGAATAGCATCGAACGGATCAGCCATTGATTTCAGCGATGGTAGCAATGCTTCTATGGCGTGATTGTTATGCGCTGCATCAATCCACACATGGGCCGAACCGACCGAAAGATATTGCAGGCGACCGGGCACCCGGCATTGAAGGATCGCCTGATGCGCGGCAGGCAAATCAATATGCAGTGCTGGCTCGCCCGCTTCAGCAGCGGATGATTGCTCCGCCAGGCACTGCAATGCCGACCATGCCAGCGATGCATTGCCCTGCTGATGAAAACCGGCAAGCGCCAATCCGGGCCACGACTGACTCGCATCGCAGACAGAGATATCAGCATTGAATGACTTCAAAATATGCGCAACTTCATGATTCTGTGGGGCGCTAAAACTATAAGAGCAGCCGGACATAACATACGCCTTTTCCTGCGCAATCTCAGCCAGCGTATCACCCAGCCAGTTCTGATGATCAAGGGCGATAGGCGTAATCAGCGCCATATCAGCAGCAACAGCTGTAGTGGCATCGAGCCTGGCTCCAACACCGGCTTCCAGGATCTCCACATCAACCTCTTCTCTGGCGAATTGATCCAGCGCCAGCGCTGTCGCGGTTTCAAAATAGGATGCGCCCACGTCCAATGCAACCGGCATAAGCAACTCAAGGCTCTGCCACAGCTTGTCTGTTGAAATGGGATCCCCATTGATGCGGATACGCTCATTAAATTCCAGAATATGCGGAGAGGTATAGAGGCCAACCTTCAGACCACAGGCTTGAAGTGCGGCTGCCAGCATGAATGATGTTGAGCCCTTACCATTGGTACCTGCCACACGCACACGCAGCCGCGGTTCATACTGAGTGATATGAGACAATAGCTCTAACAGGCGCTCATGGCCGGGTTTGTAATCTCTGTCGGCAGATGGATTACCTAATGCTTCCAGCCAGCGCTCGATTCGTTCAGGCTTGTTATCCATCCGGTTTTAAAAAACGACGAACAGTAATCAGGCGCTTTGGCGGTACGAACGATCGGTCAAATGTGTTAACAATACACCGAGATGATCACGCAACTCACGGCGATCAACGATATCATCAATCAAACCCTTCTCGAGCAGGAACTCAGAACGCTGGAAACCTTCAGGCAGCTTTTCACCCACAGTTTCCTGAATGACACGCGGGCCTGCAAAACCAATCAACGCCTTTGGTTCAGCAATGATCACATCACCAAGCCATGCCACCGATGCAGAAACGCCACCCATGGTAGGATCGGTCAACAGACAGATAAACGGCAAACGTGCGTCATTCAATTTATTCACCGTGGCAGAGGTTTTGGCCATCTGCATCAACGACAACACACCTTCCTGCATACGCGCACCACCGGATGCTGTAATCAGCAAATACGGGCACTGGCGCTCCAGAGCATGCTCCATGCCACGCACAATTTTTTCACCTGCTACAGAGCCCATGCTGCCGCCCATATATGCAAATTCGAAGATCGAGCTCGAGATGGTGTGACCATGCACATCACCAATATAGTTGCGCACAGCATCTTCAGGACCGGCTTTTTTATCAGCGGCTTTGATGCGGTCTTTATATTTTTTCTGATCTTTAAAACCAAGCGGATCTTTTGAACGCAGCTCCGTGTCTTGCTCTTCAATGGTATTGGCATCAAACAGGTTTTCTGCCCGTGCTGCTGCAGGCATACGCAAATGATGGTCACACTTCTGACAAACCATACCGTTGCGATCGAGCTCTTTATTATACAGTGCTTCAGAACAGTTAGGGCATTTTACCCATAAACCTTCCGGTGATCCGGACTCAGATGATTTTAGAATATTCTTTGGTGTTTCAATCAGGCGCGTAAACCAACTCACAATACAATACCTCTATATTTTTTTAACGAATGCTAAAAAAGCAATTCATCAGTTTGCGTTATCATACGCAAACACGGCACGTTCAATGCTTCTACTTCTTCGATCATAAGATGCAGTGATTCCGGCTTCATATGATACAGATAGACCGGAACTCTACCAAGTTGTTCAAACTTTTTCAGATCCTTCATCACCGAGGCCGGTGTCATATGGCCACTGATATCCGCCAAATGCTGATTGGCATCGGGAAACGAACAATCCATGATGATCGCTTGCAGATTCGGTTGTGCATTGGCGATTTCCCACACCCGGTCCGTATTAGCCATATCGGCTGTGTAAATCACCTGTTTACCATCCTGATCCAGTAAAAAACCGGTACACGGCACCGGGTGATTCACCGGTATTGCGGTAATGCGCACACCATCAATCTCAAAGGTATGTTCAGGTTCAATATCATTGAGTTTGAGAATGCCATCATCGTCATTGGGAATGCAGGTGAAATCCGGCCAGATATGCCCATTCAAAAAATGCTTTCTCAAAATCTGATTGTTTTCCGCCAGACTATGGATGGTGATATTCCTATTTTCCACAGCACCACTTGAACGTTTCACACAACGGTTATCCGCCAAAAAAGCGATATCCTTGATATGATCAAGGTGGGTATGTGAAACACAGATATGGCGAATGCGATGCTGCTCTTCTAAAGAGAGCACTTCAGCAGGCGAACCGGCATCCAGCAGAATGGAGTCGTTGACCAGAAAAGAGGTCAATCGGAAACCTACTTGTTGACCGCCATAACAGCCCAGCACCTTGATTCTCAAACTTATATACCGACCGCTTGGCGCATACTGGCTGCAGATGCAGACAACGCGGCACGAATATCAGCCTTGTTCTCTGCTTGCGTGATATGAGCAACAAAATGGCTGCCAACCACCACACCATCGGAGAATTCAGCCACCTGAGCTGCTTGTTCCGGTGTTTTTACACCAAAACCGACACAGACAGGAAGATCATCACTGATCGCTTTAATATGTTTCACTTTCTCATGGATGCTCTGCATATCACCCATGTCAGCACCGGTAATACCGTTCAAAGAGACATAGTAGATAAATCCGCTGGCACAATCACAAGCAAGTTGAATACGTTCATCTGTGGAGGTCGGAGAAAGTAACATAATACGATCCAGACCATGCTCTTTCAAAGCAGCATCACAGATATGCCCCTCTTCAGCCGGGATATCGACAATCAGTACACCATCAGCACCGGCGGCTTTGGCCCGCTCAGAAAACAGATCAAAACCCATCGCGTAAGGCACATTGGCATAACCCATCAGCACAATGCCAAGTTCAGGGTTTGCATCACGCACCTTACGAGTAAGCTCAAACACGTCAGAAATATGGGTACCCGCTTCAAGCGCACGTTCAGATGCTGCCTGAATCACCGGGCCATCGGCCATCGGATCGGAAAATGGCATACCGATTTCGAGAATATCTGTCTGCTCAGCAAGCGCCAAAAGCAATTCTTCACTGGTAGAGACATCAGGATCACCGGCGGTCAGATAACCAACCAGCGCAGTGCGCCCCTCTTGTTTACAACGATCAAATACCGCGGCTAATCGTGAAGGATCTACAATCGCTGAATTCATGATTCGTTCTCCACCCAACCCAGAGCTTTGAAGACAGTGTTCATATCTTTATCACCACGACCGGAAAGGTTAATCAATACGATCTGATCCGCATCCATCGATTTAGCGATGCGCGCACCTGCTGCCAGTGCATGACTGGATTCAAGTGCCGGAATAATGCCCTCTTTGCGGGTGAGCAGTTGCAAGGCTTCCAGTGCTTCATCATCGGTTGTGGCATCGAGCTCCAAACGCCCCTGTTCAAACATATAGGCCAACTCAGGCCCTACTCCGGGATAATCCAAACCGGCAGAAATACTATGTGTACCCTGTACCTGCCCTTCATCATCCTCGAGTAAAAAGGTTAAGTTACCATGCAGAATACCGGCTTTTCCTTTGGCTAATGAGGCGGCATGCTGACCACTCTCCAATCCGTAACCGGCAGCTTCCACAGCCACCAGACGAACCGATGCATCATCGCGGAAAGGATGTAACAGACCCATGGCATTGGAACCACCACCAACACAAGCCACTGCCACATCCGGCAATCGACCTGCCTGCTTCAAACACTGCGCACGCGCTTCCTGCCCGATTACCGTATGAAACTGACGTACCAATAGTGGATAAGGGTGCGGCCCTGCAGCCGTGCCGAAAATATAAAATGTATCTTCACATGTTGCTACCCAGTTACGCAGCGCTTCATTGACCGCATCTTTCAGTGTTGCTGTGCCCGAATCCACCGGAATCACATTGGCTCCCAACAAGCGCATACGCAGCACATTAGGCATCTGCCGCGCCATATCTTCGCGCCCCATATAGATATCGCACTGCATACCAAACATCGCTGCAACGGTGGCCGTTGCCACGCCATGTTGGCCGGCGCCTGTTTCAGCGATCACACGCTTTTTGCCCATGCGTCGCGCCAATAAACCCTGACCAATAGTATTGTTGATTTTATGCGCACCGGTATGCGTCAAATCTTCACGTTTGAGATAAATCTGCGCGCCGCCTGTCGCTGCCGTCAACTGCTTGGCATGATAAAGTGGTGTCGCTCTACCAACATAATTTTCCAACAGATCCAAACGTTCTGCGTGAAAACTGTCATCCGCCCACGCTTCATAAAAGGCTTCTTCAATCTCTTTCAGCGGCTGCATCAATGTTTCGGCTGCAAAGCGACCACCGAATTTACCAAAGTGCCCGCCCGCATCCGGAGCGTGCGTTATATCCAAGTTGTACATGCTTATAATCCTTTTGCTCTGTTCACCGCACCCACGAAGGCACGCATTTTTTCGGCATCTTTGATGCCCGGTGAAGATTCGACGCCGGAAGATACATCCAGCGCAAACCATTGACGAATCGCCATCGCGTCTTCGACATTATCAACACTCAGGCCACCGGCCAGTGTCAGAGGAAAATCATGTTCAAAATCTTTCAACAAAGACCAGTCAAACGTTGTGCCTGTGCCACCATACACACCAGCAGGTGCTTTTGCGTCTAACAATACCGGACAATTAAATCGGGCGGTCTGTTTTAGATCATTCGCATCACTAATAGGCACAGCTTTCATCACCCTACGGCGTTGAGCTGAGCAAAAGTCAGGGCTCTCATCACCATGCAACTGAATCACACCAAGCGGAACGCTCTGCAATACTTCCGCGATATATTCCTGAGTCGGATTCACAAACAGACCGACCGCCGATACAAACGGTGGCAATTGACGAATAATGGAAGCAGCTTTTTGCGGATCAATATAGCGTGGTGATTTGTCATAAAAGACAAATCCAACAGCATCCACACCGAGCGAGGACGCCTCCAGCGCATCCTCTAAACGGGTGATACCGCATATTTTGATGCGTGTACGTATGTGATTTGATCGTGACATTGGGCCACTCTATGGATGAGTTGGCTGCATGCCAAATTTAACGCCATCGAATAAAGCGTTATTTACACAGCTGCTCATAAAGTTGCCCTCACTTAAACCTTACTTCATGACTTAAAAGACAAAAGTATCCGAGTTTTCTGCTTCATTCTCCTGACTCTAGAGCCGAAACGTCACGTTTTCCTCAGCTTACAAACTGGACTCGTATTCCGCGACAGCCTTCATCTGCTCTTCACTCAGTTCACTGGCCACATCACGCATGATTTCATTATCACGCTCTCCGGATTTGAATGCTTTGAGCTGCTTGATGATATAAGCGGACTTCTGCGTAGCAATACGTGCAATATCATCGCCACCCAATCCCTTTTCTCCATGACACGCCAGGCAGACGGAACTGAAAACTTCTTTTCCTTTCGCTGCCAATACCTTATCAAATGTGTTGGGAGTAGGCTTAAGGCTGGCATAATGCGCTGCAATCACCTTGATATCCTCATCGCTAACCGCCTCAACCATCAGCGACATGGTGAAATCTTTTCGCACACCTGTTTTAAAATTCTTCACCTGGTTGAAAATATACTCAGCACTCTGCCCTGCCAGGTTAGGAATATCCGATCCGGTGCTGCTCTCCAGTCCATGACAGCTGGCACAAACCTGGAGTTTCTTTTGCGTATCGGCATTAGCCGCAGTCGCCGGCAACAACAGCAGTGCCCCGATCGCAATTTGCAGTGCAAATTTATTCATATCTATCCCCTTCATACATATCTTTCTGTAACGCTTACTATGAGCAGACTTGAAAGCTGTCAACCTTAGTAAAATGATATTTTTTATCAATGGAGAGGGGGGCGGAGCTATAGTTGTATGTGCTTGCTTCACATGAGCACTATCAGGAAGGGTGAACTCAAAAGCTATGTGCAGCACTAGTTAAGGAAATGCGTTTAAAATGAATAAGAGATGTAACTCTCTTATAAGTCTTTGTCTGCAAATTATATTGCTGTTTGTGTGCAGGAACAGCATTCAACTGGCGTATCTGTCACAGCTTCCCTAAACTGCGCCAATGAACTCGATCATGAACACCTACGCACGCTTTCCACTCACCCTTGTACGGGGTGAAGGCTCCCGCGTGTGGGATGAAAGAGATAATGGATTCCTGGATTTTATTGCTGGCATTGCTGTCAATACGCTGGGTCATGCCAATCCAGCCATGACGAAGGCGATAGCGCAGCAAGCATCTGAAATGCTGCACTGCTCCAACCTGTTTCATATCCCGAAACAGCAGGAGTTGGCCGATCAACTGACTACACTGTCAGGCTTAAACGCCGCGTTCTTTTGTAACTCAGGCGCCGAAGCCAATGAGGCTGCGATCAAGTTGGTCCGGAAATATTTCTATGATCAGAACTCTCCAAGAAGATCTGTAATTTCTGCTACCCAGTCATTTCATGGCCGCTTGCTTTCAACCCTGACCGCAACCGGACAGGACAAGGTAAAAGTCGGCTTTGATCCGCTGCCACCGGGTTTTTCACACGTACCGTTGAATGATATTGAAGCGCTCAAACAGGCTATCAATGATCAGACCGCAGCGATCTTACTGGAACCCCTACAGGGCGAAGGCGGCGTTAATATTGCAGAGGCCTCTTATCTACAAGCTGTACGGGAACTATGTGATGAACATGGTATTTTATTGATTCTTGATGAAGTGCAAACAGGCATTGGCCGCTGTGGAACGATGTTCGCTTTTGAACAGGCTGGCATCACACCTGATATTCTGACCCTGGCTAAAGGTTTGGGTGGCGGCATGCCGATTGGTGCCATGTTGGCCAGTGCTGCTGTAGCACCCGCATTCGGTCCGGGCACACACGGCTCCACCTTTGGTGGCAACCCCCTCTCATGTACAGCTGCACTGACAGTGCTGAGTGAGATCGGATCCAATGATCTGCTAAACAATGTCATGCAACGGGGTGCGCAACTGCAGAATGGCCTGCAAGAGCTGGCCTCTTCCTACCCGATCATTACACAGGTGCGTGGTCAGGGTCTTTTGGTTGGTGCGGAATTAAATGTAGAGGCGGCACCATTTGTTGCTGCAGCAAGAGATAATGGTTTATTGATTCTCATGGCGGGACCAAATGTGTTACGTTTCCTGCCTGCATTAAATGTATCGGCAGAAGAAGTAGATGAGGCACTGGCAACAGTTGCCGCTGTATTAGAGGAGTCTGAAACATGGGTATGAGACACTTTTTAACATTATTGGATGTTAGTGAAGAAGAAGCGCGCCATATTTTGGAACGTGCCATTATCATCAAACGCAAATTGAAAGCGGGCGAAGAACACAGGCCACTGGAAGGCAAAACTCTGGGCATGATTTTTGATAAATCGAGTACGCGCACCC
>JAJFLF010000058.1 GCA_021772845.1 Mariprofundus sp. | reverse complement strand
GCACAGGAAAAAACAGCCTTGCTGTGGGACAAAGGTTGGCGCTTGCCAGTAGGTAGTACGCCAACCACTCACATTTTAAAGCCGCAGATTGGTCTGCGATCAGATGGGTTTGATCTAAGCAATAGTGTGGAAAACGAGCAGTATTGTATGACGCTTTGCCGTGAATTAGGCTTGGACGTCGCACGTACAGAAATCGTTGATTTTAAAGATGTTCGTGTGCTGAGCATCGAGCGTTTTGACCGCGTATGGTCACAAGATGGTCGATTGCTACGTTTACCTCAGGAGGATTTTTGTCAGGTACTGTCGGTGCCACCCACCCGCAAATATGACGTGGACGGTGGCCCGGGCATTCAAGAGTGCCTCTCCCATCTCTCTGGCAGTGATTATGCTGATGAAGACAGGTACACGTTTATGAAGGCACAGATCGTCTTCTGGCTCATGGGTGCAACAGACGGGCATGCCAAAAACTTTAGCGTGTTTCTCACATCAGGCGGTCGTTATAGAATGACCCCGCTCTATGATATATTATCAACCCAACCTAATCTCGATGCCAACCAGATGAAATGGCGAGAATTTAAGTTCGCAATGGCAGTGGGAAATCGCCGCAATTACCGGATTCATAGAATTCACCTCCGGCATTTTGAGCAATCGGCAAAAGTAGCAGGCTTGGCAGTTTCAAACATAGAGCAGATTTTTACAAATATTGCCCAAGAAATAGACGGAGCCTTGGAGCGTGCTGTAACGGCAATGCCAGAGGGTTTTCCAATAGAGCTAGCCGAAAGCGTTGCTCAAGGTATGCGCACGCGATTAGCACAATTAGTTTAAAAAAAGACGTGTACTGGTACCATAAGTACCAGTGTGTCGTTATAAATAAACCATTTCTTGCGCAGGATTAGAAAAAGACGTGGGTTTGTTTCAACGCTCACTTTTTGTTTGCTTCATGTAATGCGTGCCACGCCCCTTACCTACAGCTTTAATAAAGCCCATATCCAGCAATTTCTCAAAGTCCAATTTTCTGGCTGCTAGGCTGCGCGATGAGATTTGACCATATTCGCGTTGCGTAATACTGCCGTGCTCACTGATATACTCAAGGATTTGGTGGTGGTGTGGCTCCAAGCGTGGTCCCGGCTCTAATGTATCAGGCAGAGCTTTGCGAACACGGCGTAATTCATCCAAAATACCGTCAGCAAAATATTCCAGCCAGTGCGTAAAATCGACTTGGTCTTTTAGGTCATAATAATCACCCTCAAGCCCCACAGCTTTAAAATAGCGGGTGATATTCTGATTGTAGTAATTTTCAAAACTAAATATTTCAAACAGATCAAGACCAGCCTTGCCGAGGATAGCCGTGGAAAGCAGTCGTGTTGTGCGGCCATTACCATCCATAAAGGGGTGAATGATAACGCATTGGCGGTGGAACAGACCTGCCAGAATGATGGGGTCAATTTTCTCAATATGTGCATTGATGAAATAAAGCATTTCCGACACCAGCGGTTTTACATCCTTGGCATCGGGCGGCAAAAAAATAACTTCATCTGGTCGACGGGGATTGCGAATAACCACAGCGGCTTGCCGGATATGTCCAACATCAGCAGGGTTGTCCATCAAGCCCTCTACCACTTGGTTTTGTACCTTTTCCAGCGTGGATAGGTTGAGCCTGAACTTTCCAGTATGTACTGCCGTATAAAGTGACTGTAGGGTTTTATTATAATTCAGAACTTCGCGCTCTGTATCGCGGATATGTTCTTTTTTGTTTTTGAGCAGGTACTTTACGTCTGTAAGGGCTAATGGGTTGCCTTCAATGCTGGTGGATGCATAGGTCGATAATTCGCGAGCTTTTAATTCCAACTTGGCAAGCGCGTTTCCTTTTAATGAAAAGCTTTTTATCTCACCAATAGATTGGCCTATCTCACGAATGGTGGAGAGAAGTTTATTTGTAATTGTGTAATTTGGCTTCCATGTCATAGCCGTATTATAGCCGTAAACTAGCCGATTAACAAGCGCCGTGTTAGCCGTAATATAGCCGCAAATTAGCCAATTAGAGCTTAGGGAACTTTCCCTCAGCGCACTGCAATAAAAATGGACGGTCTCCCGAGGCTCAGGGCTACGCCCTTGCGCCCGCCGTCAATTTTTCTTTCCGTTTGCACACCCAGTTTTCACCAAAGGGCAGGGTTGCATATGCAACCCGTATCCAGTGGAAGGAAAAGAACATGGAAAAAGAAATTCACAGATTTACATGGCAAGGTATTGAGGCTGAAGTGTCTTATGACCCACTTTTTTGTGGTGTAATCGCTCACCTTGAGATTAAGAGTATCAATCCACTTGGTGCGCCATTGCCTATTACCGTGACAGGTTATCGCTCTCATTTTCTCCCATGCGGAATCATTGAAGCGCAAGATGGCAGTATGGTGGAGCAAGTTATCGTTTGGCTTGATGAAGAAGCTAAAAAGCCTGAATGGCTGCGTTTCGTTGAAAACAATCTTCAGGGTGAGCTGTTTTAACCGCCTCTCAATTATGAGTGTCAACGGCTAACGATTTTTGAACTTTCAATT
>JAJFLF010000057.1 GCA_021772845.1 Mariprofundus sp. | reverse complement strand
TAGAATGAATATCTTCGGGCGAACTTTTGTCTGTCAAAGCCAAAAATCCATCATTGAGTGTTAATTTATCAATAACGATTTGAGAGATTTCATCGGTTTTTTCACTGGGTAAAAGATGCAGGCATAGATCAATACGCCCATCATCACGGATGTTTTTGACGAAACCAGCAATATTTTCACCACGCTTCAAACCTTTGGGGACCTCATTGTTATGTAGCATGCCCCAGTGGCTATGATCAACAATAACCTGATAACCAAGGTCTGTACGATTAGCGATAAATAGATTTACTGCTTCACCAGCTTCGAATTCATCTTCAGATTCACGGTGCAGGAAACCATCCAGACGCGCAGATCCAACGATACGCTGACTATCTTCATCTACATAGATGCGTACGACATACAGTTTCCCTTCTTCCATGCGTGGTTTCTGTTCAGGGAATGGTACCAGCAGGTCTTTCATTAGCCCCCATTGCATGAAGGCACCGAAGTTATTGACGGATACCGCTTTAAGCAGGGCAAATTCTCCAACCATGGCAAAGGGTTGTTCGGTTGTTGCAACGAGTCGGTCTTCAGAATCGCGATAGACAAAGACTTCTACCTCATCATCAATCTCGCATGATTCAGGCACATAACGGATTGGCATTAATATTTCACCCAAATCACCGCCATCAAGATAAAT
Organism: Mariprofundus sp.; assembly: GCA_021772845.1. GTDB lineage: Bacteria > Pseudomonadota > Zetaproteobacteria > Mariprofundales > Mariprofundaceae > Mariprofundus. The sequence goes on along the minus strand of JAJFLF010000057.1, from coordinate 4,167 downwards.
ACCGAAATCCAGTTTTTTGATGATGCGCAGTCTGTTTAGTCGTCCAAGATCAGCCATGTTTACCCCTTATGTATAAATGCTGATGCTAATCATTGATGTCGCTTTTGAATACGGTTTTACAGAGTAGAATATGATTTGTTTAACATTTGAAGTGGTTGGGACACCTCTTAGAGGGAAGGGATGTTTAGCATTGAGCTATAATTACTTGAAGGCAGGAGAGAGTCAGGACAGCTTACTGTTTCATATGCAAAGGAGGGGGGTGATAAATGGAAGTGTTACAACAACGTCGATCTGTTCTTATATTCATCGCTGTGCCCCTGATCCTGGTGAAAGCTTTATCATGAAACATGCTGGGTTTGTTGATCTTCGTGTGAATGATGAAGGCTCCGAAGGCGAAAGCTTTTGGCCGGCATTTACCGATATTATGACCGTGATAGTGATCATCTTTTTATTGGTGATGATGAGTCTGCTGGTAAAAAATATGGATCTGGTGAATCAGTTGCGTGCGTCATTGGACTCAGAACGTGCAGCTGCAGCGCAAGCTCAGGTGACCAGTGAAACGAATTCTGAACTTAACCTTCGTCTTCGTCAGTTGGAAAAAGAGAGCTCCATGTTACATATGCGTTTGATGGATTTGGGCGAAGAGCATAATCGTACATTAACGCAGCTCGAGAACAGTGAAGAAACGAGACAGCAGTTGAAGCAGGAAGTCTCTGCTATCCGAGAAACACAGGAATCCACACTTGCTGAGAAGCAGGCTTTGCAACAGATCAACGCCAAATTAGACAAAAACAGATTGATTCTGGAAGGTAGCATACTTGCCTTGGAAGGCAGAACTTTCCAATTGAATGCAAACAGACTTGCGCTGGAAAAAAAGCAGTCGGAACTGGAAAAGAGGCAAGCTAATCTGACCAGTCAACTTGAACAGCGGTTGCAGGAACTGCTTGAGCAGAAAAAACTAACTCAGCTCAGTGTGGCTGAGATGGATACGCTGAAAGTGAACAGGGCTTTGGAGCTTGAGCGTCTGAAAAAGCTGGAGAAGGAATATGCCAGCCTGGAGACCAGGTATAATCGTCTGATTAGGCCAGCGCGTTCTAAGCTTGGTAAAGTGGTGACGTTGGTGCGTTATCAAAAACTGGCTGGCAAGCTGAGTATTGAACTTAAATTACCCACCGATGCGAACTATCTACCTGTTACCGGCATCATGTTGCATAAACGTCTGGCGGCCCTGCAGGATAAGTTTGGTAAAAAGCTTTATGTGCGCATTATATTTCCAGATGACAGTGGTTTGTCCTACACAGAAGCCTGGAATTTAACCGAGTCACTGCTTCGAATGTATGATTACTATTACCAAGAGGAGTAGTGTGAAGTAGCGCTGGTGATGCATCCGACGTGTTCTGGCAGGCAAAAGAAAAGGCCTGCCGGGGTGGGGGGGGATGGCAGGCCTTCTGGGGATATTAGTATCATTGCACTGGCATTATATCCTATAAGCTATAATGCCAGTGCAACAACACTATCGAACTACTGAGTGTACTAGCATGCATCATGCCAACTAGACTGGTTATGATGATGAGGCCATGATTTTAGTGAGGTGACGTTTGAATGTGGAGATAGACTCTCCATTCTCTTTCATCATGCGCTGTGAGATTCTGATTCTATTCTCTTCCAGGACCATCTCTTTGGCGAAGATCTGACGAATAACATCCTGCCCGATAAACATCCAAACATATTGATGAAACGGGGTGCCAAAATTACTGGTGGTCAAAATGACATGAATATTTTGATCAATGATGTCTATGCCAACACCATCAAAGCTGTAATAGAGGCGGTAGGTGTCTGTTTTATCCTGCAGTATGGCTCCGAACTTCAGGGCATGTGGTCCTTCGACATAAAATCCGTCAAACACCTCGGTTTCAAGATGGTTGTTGCCAATGGTTGTTAAAATTTGTTGCGTTATATGTGATCGGGTGAGCTTAGCTTCCATATAGAGGTCTCCTGTTGTGGTCGTTTATAGATTTAAGAGCATATAGCAGGATTGATGCCATCGGATAATTGTTGAGCTTTTGACATAAGGCTGATTTTTTATTGGCGCTTTTTAGCCCGGTTTTAATTGTTTTTCTTTCATTCGACTGATCATGTTATCATTTCGATTATTGTATGAGGTAGAAGGTGGTTGCATTGGAAAATGAGACAAGCAGAGAACAATTACGGGCACACCGTCAGGTGTTTTGGGATGCATGGCATAAAGCTCAAGCCGATCTGCCTCTGAATGCTTTGGAAGTGCGCATTGCCCGTGTGATTCAAATGCATCCGGAATATCATCATTTTTTTGAAGATATGGAAGATTTTCTCGAGCGTGATTTTCAGGTGGATGATGGCATGAACCCGTATCTGCATCTCTCCCTGCATTTGGCTCTGGAAGAGCAGGCTGCCACCAAACATCCACCTGAGATGGCACGGGCACTGCATCATTTGATCAGTGCCAATGATCTGGATCGTCATGATGCACTGCATAAAATTCTCGAAATATTGGCTGAGACTGTTTATGACTCGCAGCGCTTGGGTGGTGAGCCGGATGTGCTTGCATATGCTGAACAATTAAAAGGGTTGGTTAAATTATGATTCGAAGTCTTTTTGTATCGCTGTTCTTCTTCTTTGGCCCGGCACTTTTACTGTTCATGCTGCGTAACCTGACCCTGTTGCTGCTATTAAAGGCAAAAGGCCGACAGGAACAAGCACATCAAGTAGAGGTGATTGATATCACTCCGGTAAAAAAGGGGCGAGCACCAACGTGGTTTTATGCCCTTGTAGTGGCCATTAGTCTGTCCTGCGCTGTGACGGTGTTTATGAATTTAGATCATGGTGAGGATACCGAAGTGCAACATTATGTGCCTGCCCATGTCGATGAATCAGGCAATGTTGTGAGCGGTGACTGGCAGAATAAATAAGACTCGCATTAAGTTTGTTTAAGAATATTACCTTGACCTTTATAGGCTTTCGACAGAGTTTTTTTTACATGAGTAAACGCGTGGTTAGCCCTCAGGTAGAAATAGGTGAAGATTTTCATTTTGCCCCTAAAACCATTTCCTTGTTTGGCATTGTGGGTATGTTGTTCTTTCCACTCTATTATTTTATCTGGCATGATTTCTTACCACAGCCTTATGAAAGCCTCACCTTACGTATTGTTGCAATGGTTCTGTGTCTGCCGCTTGTCTTTTATGCACACTGGCCGCGGGTCTTGAAGAGGCACCTTCCGCTCTATTGGAATATGTGCCTTCTCTATGTGTTGTGCTTTTTTACCTTCATGCTGTTTAAAAATGAGTTCAATCAGGTCTGGAGTATGTCGATGCTGGTATCTGTTTTTATCATGATGTTATTAGCCGCGAACTGGAAAAACTTTGTTACCATTATTGTACTGGGTTCGGCTGTTGCATGGATGGCTTTTGCGGTAGAGCGGGGTGAATTTATTTTGCCTGATGGTTTCCTTGAATATCTGGCTATTCTCTCATTCACTGTGTTTGTAGGTTCTCTTTTTAACTACAGCTCGTATAACGCGCGTATTCGCGTGGAAAAGTTGGAAACTCTGGTTTCGACCAGTGGTAATATAGCCCATGAATTACGTACACCTTTACTTAGCATCAAAAGTGATGGCGCTGGTTTACATGCATATCTGCCTGCTCTGCTGGATACCTATCAAACCGCCAGAGAGCATGGTTTAAATGTACCGTTAATTCGCAAAGAGCATAAAACAAAGCTGTTAGATCTACCTATGCGCATTACCAAGGAAGTCGATTACGCCAATACGGTCATTGATATGCTTCTGGTCAGCTCAGATAGAGGCGTGATCCAGACGGCAGATTTTAGTAAACAGAGTATGAAGCACTGTATTCTAACAACATTGGAGCGTTATCCATTCAATAGTGATGAAGATCGACAGCGGGTGCATTGGAATAATGATGATGATTTTACATTTGTAGGTTCAGATATTTTAACCATACATGTGCTGTTTAATTTGTTGAAAAATGCTCTGTATGCCATTGCGAAAGCAGGTAAAGGTGAGGTGACGATATCGTTAAGCAGTAGCAGGGATTATCATCATCTGCATTTCAGAGATACCGGTTCGGGCATTAAGAAAGATGATTTGTCACGTATTTTTGAACGGTTTTA
>JAJFLF010000056.1 GCA_021772845.1 Mariprofundus sp. | reverse complement strand
GCCCCCAAATCATTGCAGCGCTGAGCGAAAACCACCCGGACTGCACATCAGATACGATTGAGCTCTGTAACGCTCAGCAGATAAGTTTGATTTGTCCTGAAGATGAAGCCTGGCCTGAATCCTTATCGATGCTTGATGATGCTCCGCTAGTGCTCTTCTGTCATGGCGACGTGCAAAGCTTAAATACTCAACAGATGCTCGCCGTGGTTGGCGCACGCAGAGCCAGTCGCGAGGGTATATTGATTACACGCCGCTGGTGCCGCTATCTATCTGAGAACCAAACAACCATTGTCAGCGGCATGGCCTATGGCATTGATGCCGCGGCCCACGGTGGTACACTGGAAGGAAGCTCTGCCACCATCGCGATACTGGGCTGTGGTTTAGGCGCACTATCCGAGCAGCAACAGGATCAGGCTGCTGCCGTAGCAGCCCAGGGTTGCGTGATAAGTGAGTTCCTGCCCGAAGTCACCGCAAGACCCCAACACTTTCCGCGCCGCAATCGTATTATTGCCGGATTAAGCCATGCCACCCTCGTCATGGAAGCCGATGTACGCTCAGGTTCCCTCATTACTGCCAGACAAGCTCTCGATTATGGGCGAGAGGTATTTGCCGTGCCCGGCTCCGTTTTGGGAGATAAACATAGTGGTTGCCATCAACTCATTCGTGATGGATCAATGCTGGTAGAAAATGCTGAAGAAATACTACAAGGCATGGGCTGGGGAGCCCACTCAACACATTCAAGGCTGAAAAAAACCTATAGCCCAACGGATGAAGCAGAGGCAAAACTGTTACAAATATTGGCCACTGAAAGCATGCACCTTGACCATCTTTCAGAATCTTGCGGCTTGACCGTACCTGAGCTTTCCCCCATCTTGCTGCGCCTTGAGCTGCTGGGTGTGATTGAACGCCTGCCAGGTAGCCGATATTTATTAACCTCTGAAATATCAAAATAATATCGGCCACGTATCTATATATATATAAGGTGTTGTCACCTGTGGAGTTACAGAATTCATGAGCGCAGTTGTTGTGGTGGAATCACCGGCCAAAGCAAAAACTATCGAAAAATATCTGGGTAAAGGTTATAAAGTATTAGCCTCCTATGGTCATGTCCGTGCTTTCCCTAAAAAAGACGGTTCGGTTGATCCTGAAAATGACTTCGCCATCAAATACCAGATTATTGACGACAAAAAGAAACGACTCGATGCTATTGATAAAGCGATGAAACGGGCTGATACCCTGATTCTCGCAAGCGATTTGGATCGCGAGGGTGAAGCCATTGCCTGGCATGTGGCAGAAGTTTTACGCGAACGCGGTTCTCTGAAAGACAAACAGATTCAACGTATCACATTTAACGAAATCACCAAGAAAGCTATTACCACTGCCGTTGAAAACCCGACCGAAGTTGACATGAAAATGGTCGATGCGCAGCAGGCGCGTAGTGCGCTCGATTACCTGGTTGGTTTTACCATTTCACCGTTATTATGGCGCAAAATTCGCAGTGGTCTCTCAGCCGGACGTGTGCAATCGGTTGCTCTGCGTCTGGTTTGTGAACGTGAAGCGTTAATCAAAGCGTTCATACCAAAAGAGTTCTGGAGCATTGAGAATGAATGCAGCGTCAACAATGCAGGTTTTCAGGCGCAACTACAGGCTGTTGATGGCAAAGCACTGACCAAGTTCTCTATCTCTGATGGTGTCAGCGCCAAAGTCATGGCTCGCAGAGTTGCGAAAGCAACGTTTGAAGTCCGCGATGTACAGAAGAAACAGGCCAGACAGCAACCTTCTCCTCCGTTTATCACCACAACCCTGCAAATGGACGCCTCCCGCAAGCTCGGTTTTACTGCCAGAACAACCATGCAAGTTGCTCAGAAGCTATATGAAGGTATTGAAGTCGATGGAGAGTTGGTCGGCCTGATCACCTATATGCGTACCGATTCGGTGAATCTATCTGATGATGCGATTGCTGAAATGCGTTCGCATATCAGTAGTGAGTATGGCGCGGATTATATGCCCGACAAACCGCGCAAATTCAAAACCAAGAGTAAAAATGCTCAGGAAGCGCATGAAGCGATTCGCCCCTCTTCAATCTTGCGTACACCTGATGCAATGAAAAACCAGCTGGCTAGTGATGCCCTGAAATTATATACATTGATCTGGAAACGCGCGCTCGCCTCGCAAATGGCGCCAGCAGTACTTGATCAGGTGCGCGCGGATATCGATTCGGGTGATTTAACACTACGTGCTACCGGCTCCACGCTGGCATTCCCGGGTTTCCGCAAACTCTACATCGAAGGCACCGATGAACCGGGCAAAGATGATAACGATCGCCTGCTACCAGCCTTGGCTGTTGGTGATGCCATCACCATCAAAGAATCCAACGCCAAACAACATTTCACTGAACCTAAGCCGCGCTTCTCTGAAGCTACGCTTGTGAAAGAGCTGGAAGCCAATGGTATTGGCCGCCCATCTACCTATGCCTCCATTTTGAATGTATTGCGCGTACGTGAATATGTAGAGATGGAAAAGAAACGTTTTGTACCGACAGATACCGGCGACTGGGTGAACAAGTTTCTGGTCTCAAACTTTGGCGAAATTGTTGATCCCACATTCACGGCTTCCATTGAAGATAAACTCGATGCTGTTGCGCGTGGTGATAGTGGCTGGAAACCAGTATTGCGTGAATTCTGGACACCATTCAAAGTGGCAGTTGATCTGGCCGCTGATGCTGAACGGCCATCAGAAGCCACCGAAGAGACATGTACGGAATGTGGCAAACCGATGGCTATCAAACTGGGTCGTTACGGTAAGTTCCTTGCCTGCACCGGCTACCCTGAATGCAAACAGGCCCGCCCACTACCAGGCAAAGAGGGTGAACAAGCTGAACCTGAAATGACCGATCAGAAGTGTGAAAAATGTGGTTCAGGCATGGTTATCAAGGCTGGCCGTTACGGTAAATTCCTTGGCTGCTCAGCCTATCCTGAATGCAAAAATATCCAGCCCCTGGAAAAGCCAAAAGATACAGAAGTCCCATGCCCACAATGCGGCAAGGGCACATTTTTGGAGAAGAAGTCAAAACGCGGAAAAATATTCTATTCCTGCTCATGTTATCCAAAATGTAAAAATGCACTGTGGAATGAACCCCTTCCACAAGCGTGTCCGCAATGTGAAGCGCCATTCATCACCCGCAAAGAGACCAAGCGTCACGGTAAACAGCATGTTTGTGCAACCGAAGGCTGCGGCTGGAAAGAGTCGATCGAAGAGTAACACGCGCATCCTGCATGCATGACTTTAATAACAACATCACCCTTCGAACAGGTAAGATGGAAGATGTTGAAGCTGTGTACCAACTCAATAAAACCGTGTTTTCTGAGTACTGGTCAAGAACGTCGATCTTTTCCGCCATGGAATCAGATTATGATCTCTTGCTCTGTGAGTCGGAAGGAGCGCTGGTTGGATATCTGCTTAGCCTGAGCGTTCTCGATGAAGTCCAGATCATGCAGATTGCAGTCTCAGAAGATTATAGACGACAGGGTTTAGCCAGCCGCATGACGGATAGTTTTGTGACTTCTCATCCAGACATAAGCAGCGTCATGCTCGAAGTACGCCTCTCCAATAACGCCGCCAGAGCATGTTACGCACAACTTGGTTTTGAAGAGGTGGGCTATCGCAAAAACTATTATGCGCCCGATGCAGCAGGCTCTCGCGAAGATGCCGTGTTGATGACCAAAAAGGTATAAAGCGAACAAGCATGTAGCCATGCTCTACAGCGACAACCAGCCCATACCAACACCAACACCGACAAGAACCAACACCGAGGCTCCCGTTCTTGCCAGCAGTTGCTGTTTATCACGTAACTGTGAACGGATTTCAGCCCCTGCCCTGCCTAATCCGTAACCGAATACAAGCTGTGGAATCACAATTGCACCTGCACCAAAAGAGAGGCCAAGCAACAGACCATATGCAGCTGAGCCTGTCAGGGCCGATGCTGCCATCACGCCAGCCAGTGGTGCGCATGGTCTGAGTCCCATCGCAAAGCCCATACCAAATAGACCCGCCCTGAATTGTTTTTTCTGCCCTGCCGAAGAGGAACAACCAGTCACTGTACCTTTTTTCCACAATAGCGTGGCAGAGAAAAACAGCATGGCAGCAAATATAAGATTGGCATGACTCATATCGAGCTGCTTCACCAGTGAAGCCCCCAGCAGCCCGGACACTGCCGCGAGTAGCGCGTATGCAGTCATGCGCCCCAAGTTAAAGCGCAGCGTTTGCAGCGCGGTCTCTTTTGCACCGATATCCTGTGCCAGCAGCATTACCCCAAGTGTTGGAATACAGGTGAACATACATGCACCGGCTCCGAATGAGAGGCCGATGATGAATGTTGCCAAGATGGAAGAAAAAATAATTTCCACTACGAGCCCTTTTTCACTCGGCGGGAGGGTTTCTGTTTACCTTCCCACTTCTTTTGTGCCTTGTTACGCGCTTTGAAGTATTGCGGATCTGATACCTTGATAGGAATCGTTGCATACTTAAGCGCCATCACCCCTTTATCCGGGCAAAACTCTACACAGCGGCCACACAGGGTGCAGTCAGGCATGAGGATATCTTTCTCTTTCGAGGTATGAATCTCGCGGATGTCCATCGGGCACGCCTTGGCACAGAGGCCGCACTTATCACAGCGACTGCTATAATTTTTCACCAATTTCACCAGACCGACTTTTCTGAACAGCGCATGCATCGCCAGCAACGGGCAGATTCGACAAAATGGCTGGCGCATGGTTAATGAGAGCACCACTATCAAACCAAACAAGGTATCAGCAATAATCGACAGAATCATATAACCCACCGAAGAGGTATCTATATAGATCTGATTCAACTGTCCTGCGGCCAGTGTAGTGAGTATCCGACTTGGACAGATCTTACAGAAGGGATCTCCCAGTTCATGACCGACAAAACCAAGTCCTGATGCCAGAGGAAACAGCACGACTAAAAGCCCCAGCATCAGCCACT
>JAJFLF010000055.1 GCA_021772845.1 Mariprofundus sp. | reverse complement strand
ACTGATGTCACATCTCTCCTGTGCTGATGAACCGGAACACCCGATGAACCAACTTCAACTTGAAACATTCAAACGTGCCTGTGAAGAGATTGCTCCCGATTTACCTCGCTCCCTGCTCAACAGCGCAGGCATGATGATCATGCCCGAGCAGGCCATGCATATCGTACGCCCTGGTATTGCCCTGTATGGCATGGAACCCATAAGAAATAACACCTTGGGGCTGAAACCGGTCATGTCCCTGCTCGGCAGCATCATGCAATTGCGTGATATTCCAGCCAACACCCCGGTCTCATATGGAGCCACCTTCATTGCGCCCAAGGCCATGCGCCTGGCCACGGTTAGCCTCGGATATGGCGATGGTCTGCCGCGTGGCCTCTCGGGTATTGGCTCTGTCGGCATCAATGGTGAAGTCTGCCCCATCGTTGGACGCATCTGCATGGATTATACCATGGTTGATGTTACCCATATTGATACTGCATTGGGCGATCTTGTGGAGTTTTGGGGAGAACAGCGTCCAGCCACTGAAGTAGCATCACAGATTGATACGATTAGTTATACACTGTTCACCGGTGTAGCAGCCCGTGTTCAACGGGTTCACGGCGCCTGATGTCAGATTCCTTGTTATCCATCCCCACCATTTCCTCATTAACAACAGATCATACAAGACAATCCTATCTGATATTCAACAACAGCAGCTGGGCCGTACTCAAGGCCTCAGGTCCAACTCTGCGTGAATATCTACAAGGGCAGATCACGCAAGACATGGATAAGCTCAATAAGCAGCAGGCCATTCATAGCGCGCTATTATCACCACAAGGAAAAGCGGTGTCTGACATTTACATCCTCTCTGGCCACGATGATGAGTTGATTCTGCTCACGCCTCGCTCCCATGCTGTAGAAACAGTGGCGCGATTACGCCAATTTGCACTTGGCCATCAGTTAAGAATCGGCATTGTAGAGAGCCTTGCTGTTGCTGCCGTGTATGGTGCTCATGCCGCTGATGGGCTGAAACGGTTTGGACTTATTGAACCAGATCAAAGCTGGCTTTCTCAATGCGACAAACAGGGTGAAGATACCTTTGTCATAACGATGCAGAAGCAAGCCAAATCATATTGGATCATAAGCACAAAAACTCAGATCGATCAGTTCATGCAAGATCAATATCCAACTACAGAAGAGGAGCTGGAAGCACTGCGCATCCAGCAAGGTTTCCCTCTGTTTGGCATGGAATGGGATGAACGTCTGCATCCACTCAATGCCAACCTGATTGAATTCGAAGGTGTAGATTTCAAAAAGGGCTGTTACGTCGGGCAAGAGATCACCAGTCGCATGCATTGGCGTGGTGGCATCAAAAAGAAACTCTATCGCGTACAGCTTGAAACCAGCCCTCTTGCACTGCCCTGCCCTATCCGCAGCTCTGCCAATATCGGCGAACTGAAATCTGCCGCAATCGATCACAATGGTGCTTGTTTTGGCATTGCGCTACTACCCATCGACGTGGCAGAATCAGATGCAACACTGAGCATAGATCACGGTACACACATCACCATCATGGAGGCATGTCATGCCTGATACATTTATCTGGTATCACGCCGATGAAAACATGGAACCGGCATTAATAAAATGGCTTGAGCAGGTTGAAGAAAAAGCCGATGTACGTGGAAAGCTGTTCATCCGCAAAGAGAAGGACAAAACCACGTTCATGGAAACCTATACGAATGTGTCCCGGCCTACGATCAATCGCATCGAAAAATTGGCATCAACGCAAGCCGTGTTTGAAGGCATTCACAGACAGTGTGAAAGCTTTGTAGAGGTCAGCAACAGCTAAACTCTGCTCACAATCTGTCGATTATATCCGCTTATCTAAATCTAAACAGATTGAAGTTTAGATATCTCTTTCGCTAGTCCGGCACTTCAATAGAAATCGGAAGAGTATTCCTCTCCCACTTGTTGAATTCTCTGTCACGCAGCCTTTATGCGTGCAATGAATGCGCCGCCAGAATAGTCGGACGCGGTTTTTTCTCGGCTTGCCAGAGATCATAAGCCGTCTGCATATTCAGCCACGAATCAGGCGTTGTTCCCAACCATGCCGCCAGACGCAAGGCCATATCGGGACTAATACCCGCTTTGCCATTGATAATTCTGGAAAAAGTCACCCGTGTAACGCTCAACTGCTGAGCAGCCTCGGTTACCGTGATCCCCAGATCAGGCAGCACATCTTCTTTCAATAGCTCCCCAGGATGAGGTGGATTAAACATACGACTCATACTGACCTCCTAATGGTAATCCTGATAATCAACCAGCACAGCATCTTTACCCTTGAAAGCAAAGGTCAAACGCCAGTTCCCATTCACCCAAACCGACCAATGACATTCAAGCTCGCCTCTAAGTGAATGAAGTTTCCAACCGGGGATATCCATATCTTCAGGAGAGATTGATGCATCGAGCCTTGCCAATTGCCTACGCAACTTTGCCGCATGCTTCGCCTGAATACCGGCTTTACTGCCGGATCGGAAGAATTTTTCAATTCCCTTATGCCGGAAACTTTTTATCACGAACGAAGTGTAAAGCGTAAGTATACAGCTGTCAATCTGTAGAGCAGTGTCTCTGATTTAAAATAGGCCACTAATCGTCCAACAAACTCAAGGGAGAAAAAATAATGATATTGCCCTGCTTTGCATCTGTCGCATCCATACGAGAAGTAAATCCGAGATCTGCAATATAGAGTTTCAAGGCCTTCAATTCATTGCCGCTCAATCGCACCGTGAACAACTGCCTGTCCCTGAACTCAATATCAGCAAACGTATTGTTATCCACCTTGACCAGACCATTGACGCGGGTAGCCACACTGCGCAGGTGAATATGGCGTATTGTATCCAGTTCATAGCGAGTAGGCTCCATTTTCAGGTGATGAATCAGCACATCATCGGACAGAGCTATCGATGTCACCAGCTTCGGGAGCTTCCTCCCCATAAATAACGCAATGAGCAGAAAAGGCAGCGTAAGCCAGTAAACTTCGAAGTTCCATACCCACAAAGGAAATACAAGCGACGCCACAGCAATCAGCGCAATACGCAGACATTCGGCCCAAACCACATTGTAGTTCGTTAGCGTGATCTGTTTTTGAACTGGCTCAGTTTCACTCATTAATACAAACACTCCTGTGAAAGTAGTTTATGACAGAATGTAATATGATGGCGTAACAGGGTTGTTTACGATGAAATATCGGGCGCGCCATCAAACTAATCTGACGGAGTAGATTCAACATTCAAGACCTGACACAGAATTCTTCACCCACGGGCTTAATTAATCGTATGACATCCGATAACAGAGACCCTGTACCATAATCCAGATTTTCACCTGCTTGCCATCTTTGCTGTATTTGGTTCTGCCTTCCCCATATGTAAGCCGTTCAGGCCCTTTCATACCCTGCTTTCTACACATATCCGACAATCTGTTTTCACCATTCATTTTTGATAATTTAAGAGCCTGCGCTTCATCATGAAAATAGGTCTCAGTCTCTCCTGTAATTCTAACAGGATGATCAAAATCATATATTTTCTGAGGTTTACCCTTGTTGGCTTTCGGCTGCTTTGCCACATCACCAGATAACGAGGCATAGGTAGCCTGCTTCTGTTCTTCTAATTTCTTATCGTTCCGAGCTTTGGCTTCGCGCTGTCGCTGAACAGCCTCCCGCTTGGCCTGCATTTCACGCGCTCTCTCTTTGCGTGCCGATTCTCTGCGCTCTGTTGCTGCATCCCGGCGCTCTCTGGCTTCTTTCTGAGCCCGCTGCTCGGCCTCACGCTCTTTTTGCCGCTGGGCTCGTCTTTCCAGTCGTGCAGTCTCACGATTATTTCGTTCTATCTGTCGCTGCCCATCGGCAAGAATCTGATCACCTGACTGCAACCCAACCATAATGCCGGCAGCATATCCGCCTGAAGCACTACTGGATCGTCTAGCTTTTTGTCTTTCTCGGCTTTCCCTCTCTTCAGCCATATGTGTTTTTTGTCTGTCATCAAATACCATTGCACTATCCAGCATGCGAATCCTCAGAGACGCACTTTCATCTTTTCTCGTCCAGTATTTAGTAAAAGCATCACGCTGTTCAGCCGAGGAAAGTGTCCAGCTTCGCTGCTTTTCCCACTTCAGGCATATCTGTTCAAGTTCTTTTAGATTATTTTTGGCTTCATTCCGTCGCTTCTCAGTATGATAGTTAGACAAAGACATCGTTCTGCTACACCCATTTCCAGTGAGAGAACAATTACATGATTGGTTCAAACTCGATTTAAGCCTTGAGATTAATTGCTGATTATTTTGATCCTTAATATCTGCCCTACCTTGCATAACATCAGCAAAAGGGTCATCGGCATGTGATCGAGAAATAGGTTTACTCTTGCCGCTCATCTCAGCATCGAAATCAAAAGCTTGTACGGTAAATGGGGAAGCCAACAGGCTAAAAGCAATCAAGTTTCGTATATTCAACAATCGCATAATCAATCAAGTTCCTGAACTAGGCGAAAACCCCTTCTAAACGAAGTTCGTGTTTCATATGATTTATCACTCATAGCGGAAATAGTCTCTCGCTCAGTCCCGCCCATTCTGTTCGATGGAGTCGAAAAACTACCGCCTCGCTCAACTCCTATTTGCCGAGAGCCACACTCATCAACCCATGGTGATCCATCTGTAGGGGCATTCTTATAATTAGAGTGGTAACAATCAGCCACTATTTCGGCGACATTGCCATCCATATCATATAAACCAAGGGGATTGGGAGAAAAAGATCCAACAGGCAGGGGTTTTTTTCGATCTATTCCTTTAACAGAGATTTTCAATGTTCGCTGATTAATAGCACTGAGGTGCCGCATAAGATCATATTCCCCATTATAGTTAGCCTTATCTGTGGATAATGGTAATTGAATTCCAAAAGGCGTATGAGATCCGGCCCTTGAAGCGTATTCCCATTCTGATTCTGAAGGCAGGCGAAACCTTTTTTTGAGCTTTTTGCTTAACCATTTAGCAAAGCTAACTGCATTTTTCTTACTTACATTGATAACTGGTAGATTCCCTCGTCCCCACCCCCTATCTGCTGGCAGGTCACACGACCACCTCTTTTTTTTACAATATTCATCAAATTGATCGAATGTAATTTCATACTTGCTCATACCAAATGCTTTAATGTGTACAGTATGTACTGGCTCATCATTACTCTTTATGTTTATAAACGGATTGTATTCTCCCATTTGAAAACTGCCGGAAGGAACCAACACAAATCCACCAGCCAAAGTACCTTCAGGGAGTTTAAACAGTTCATCTTGCTGGTATTGTTTAAGAGCTGCAATTCGATCTTGTTCTGCATTGGCTGCACTATGCTCCTTCCTCTGTTTTTCCAGCTTCTTATCATTAGCCATTGCCAGTTTTACCGCTTGATCGTAATAGTTCCCCATTTTGCCTTGGCTAGTGATATACGTTGTTAACAATGATTCTGCTTTTTCATAGTCCCCTGTCTTGTGAAGTGCTTCACCTTCAAAAAAGTCGAGCGATGCAGGCAATGCAACTGCATGCAATTTATTCAACTCCCGCAACTTATCGAAATAGGGCAATGCAGATTTGAATTGTTGTTTTTTCAAATGTCCAGACAGAGCCATAAGGAGTTGGTCTTTCTTCACTTCCGGAGGTAACTCGGCACTCGCCTGCATCGGCATCCAGCAACCCACCAGTAGAACAAACATCCAAATCTTTGGTATTACACTCATTAGCTTCATAATACCCCTCCCAAATTAACCTAATCCCGACACAGCTTAATAGAAAAGCCTATGGATTATCAAATACTGCTTTTTTATTTTACACTAAACCTTCCCATCATCCTCATCACAATCTTCCAACTCTTTTACTCTTTCAGACAATGCACAAATTGTTTCTTGAAGGTCATTTATTAGAATGTTCATTTTATTTTGTGTATAAACCTGAACAACACCAGAAGCTTCAAATGCAGCATTCTCTGCTCCATCCAAGGACTCTTTTTCTATGGTGGGTCCTTTGTTTGAATAATATGCAGAAAAATAATCATGCGTACCAT
The DNA here is from genome assembly GCA_021772845.1 of Mariprofundus sp. GTDB lineage: Bacteria > Pseudomonadota > Zetaproteobacteria > Mariprofundales > Mariprofundaceae > Mariprofundus. The sequence goes on along the minus strand of JAJFLF010000055.1, from coordinate 1,553 downwards.
CACCATTAAAATCGGGCCCTGAACTACTACTAAAAAATCTAGCTGGAACTACATTAATCACATCAACCATGTCTAATCTCCTTTTTCATTTATGGATCACGAAAAACCTATATAAGCATGTGAAAGTCAACCGCGCATGACCCATATGGGTCATGCCGGTCATTTTTTCGGCTATACTGTTATTATTATGGGAACTGAGGATGACACACGCTACGCTTAACTGATCGACCTGATTTAGAATTCCACGGTTGTACTAGTTTTTGACTTTTAAGTACAACCGGGGGATTGCTCCTCCCCCTGCGCCCGTTGATCAAAAGAGAGAATCATTTTATGCAAAACAAGATTTCAACTCCCTAATTGCATAACAAAGCTGTGGTCAAAACAAATTGTATAACGCGGAATAACCCATATGAGTCATGCGGGTCGTTTTTTCGGCTATACTGTTATTATTATGGGAGCCGGAGATAACACACGCTATTCTGAACTGATCGATCTGATCTATGATGCAGCCGAGCAGCCTTCGCTGTGGCCGGAACTGCTGGAAAAGGTTGAAGAGCATATCGATTCCATTGGAGCTGAATCCGAGAATCATCATTCCGCCCTGCCTGCCCCGCGTGCCAACAGCCTGCAAGTCAGTAGCATGCAGGCCATCACCAAACATTTTCAGCGCGCGCTCTCTATCCATAAAAAACTGCACCGGATGGAATCCGAGAATAAAGCGATCACCCATGTGCTCAATCGACTGCCTATCGGGGTGATTCTGGTGGCAGGCAACGCGGCTCCCTTTGCCATGAATCAACGCGCACAAGTGGCTCTTAAGTCTGGTGCACTTTTTCTAAAACAGGGGAAACTGGTTACATCGAGTCTTGTACAAACTGAAAAATTGCACAGGCTGATTCATCGCTTTGCGTCCAATTCTGATCCGGAAACAGCTTTGCAAGAGAGCTGTTCGATACAGTTAAGCAATCCGGCCGGCGGTGGATCAATCTCGCTCTGTATTACTACTGCCAGCGGTTTACATAATGATGGCGCTGTCGAAGAGGCTCTGGCAGCTATCTATGTCGCCTCAGCCCATATCCGGCCTGAACTACCGGCCGAGAGCATTGCCAGAAGTTTTGGACTGACTGAAGCCGAAGCACGCGTTGTGCAGGCGCTGGCCAATGGCTGTCATAATCTCAACGAAGTGGCTGAAGAATTAGAATTGAGCATCCATACCGTACGCAATCATATGAAAGCGGTCTATTCCAAGACTGAGACCAACTCTCAGGTGGAGTTAGTCAAAAAGATCATGTCCGATCCCGCTGCCATGGTTGGAGCGGTACAGCTGCCTAAGCATTATCCACTCTCTTATGCGGTTAACGATCTGGAAGGTGCAGAGAACTGTCAGCGATTCAAACTCTATGACGGGCGCTATTTGTCCTGGGGTGAATATGGTGACCCGAATGGTAAACCGGTCTTGTTATTTCATGGCCTGACCGGTTCACGCTTTTATTATCCGCAGGGTGAAACGGTCAGCGCTGAACTCGGTTTGCGCTTTATCGTGCCGGATCGGC
>JAJFLF010000054.1 GCA_021772845.1 Mariprofundus sp. | reverse complement strand
AGTCATTATTGCTGATGAAAACAAGGCACTGCAGGCCAAAGCTAATGAGGCTGAAATGGCTTTTGAGGATTTGCGTCAGGAGACACATGATATTCGCAGTGGTGCGCAGCAGCGCTGGTTTATGCTTGGTGGAGGTGCGATTCTGCTGGGTATAATTTTAGGTCTTTTGGCGCCGCACCTGAAGTTTCGGCGTAAAGAGCGTTGGGGGCGATATTAGTCAACTCTAGCTTAGAGAGTCGTTTGGGTTAGCATTCGCATATGGCTATCGTTAATCGTCGTGCGCGGCATGAATATCATATTTTGGAAACCTATGAAGCAGGCATGATCCTGCTTGGGCCTGAGGTGAAGTCGATTCGCGCTGGGCAAGCTAGCCTGAATGAAGGGCACTGCATTATCCGTAAGGAGCGTCTGATATTGATTGGTTGTCATATCAATCCTTACAAACCGGCTGCTATGAATAATCCCAGCGATCCGACACGCTCGCGCCAGCTACTGTTACACGCTAAAGAGATTCAGCGTTTGATGGGTAAGTTGAACGAAAAAGGACTCACGCTTGTGCCGTTGAAGATATATTTTAATGAGCGTAATTTTGTGAAGCTGCAAATTGGCTTGGCACGGGGTAAAAAATCACACGATAAACGCCACGATTTGAAAGAGAAGGATGTTAAGCGCAATCTGCAGCGTCAATATAAGATATCATAGCTTATAGGAATGGTAAGGCCAGAATGGCATAGCGGATAAACTTCCCTATCGTAACCATTATTAGAAAAGTGATCAGATGACATCGTAACAGACCCGCAATAAGGCAAAGCGGATCACCAACGATAGGTAACCAGGCCAATAACAGAGAAGCTTTGCCATAACGATTGAACCAGGTTTCTGCGCGTTCAGTTTGTTCGGTAGAAATACGTAACCATTTTTTATGCACGGCTTCATTGCCAAGACGTCCCATCGCGTAAGTGATGCAGCTGCCCAGTACATTACCTGCCGTTGCGATTAATACGAGCGTGATTGCAGTCTCTTCCTCATTTAGGCGATAAAGCAATAGTGCTTCTGAGCCGCCGGGAAAGAGTGTGGAAGAGATCAGTGCTGAGAAAAAAAGTGTCCAGTCCATTGCTGTCCTCTGTTCAAAATATGAGCGTAAGCTAATCACGTGTTACCATTACTGCATGATTTATCTCTTTTCCACTACATTAGGTCAGATACATTATGATTGGGATGGCGACATTTGCCATCGCATTGTCTTGCGGCAAGAGCCTGGGATTAAACTTGATCACTCTTTGTTGTCACATGCTGACCCGGTATCTGAGTGGCTTGAGCATTATTTCAATGGGGTAGTGCAATCACTGCCGCCATTAGCACCTGCTGCGACACGGTTTCAGCAGCGTATGCGAGCGGCGTTGGTTAAAATCCCTGCCGGTGAAGTGCGTACATATGGTGAAATGGCTAAGGTTTTACACACATCGCCGCGCGCAATGGGCCAGGCCTTGGGAGCAAATCCATTGCCGATAATGATCCCCTGCCATCGTATTGTTGCAGCCGATGGTTTGGGTGGTTTTGCGTTTGGATCGTTATGGAAACAGAAGTTGTTGAGCTTTGAAGGAGCCCATTGATGCAATGCGGGTTAAAGAGCTTGGAAAGGTGATAGCAGCACGTGTAGTCTTGCAGCCTGCCTCTGTGGATTCTTTCACAGGGATGATAATATGATTGAAAGAAGGATTTAACATGGCGCATTCCGATGTAAAAAAAGCCGTACTGGCCTATTCTGGAGGTCTTGATACCTCGATTATCCTGAAATGGCTGGAGGATACTTACGATTGTGAAGTGGTGACCTTTACCGCCGACCTCGGTCAGGGCGATGAGGTTGAAGACGCACGTGCCAAGGCTGTTGCCGGTGGTGTGAAGTCGATCTATATCGAAGATATGCGCGAAGAGTTTGTGCGTGACTTTGTCTTCCCGATGTTCCGATCCAATGCGATCTACGAAGGTGAATATCTGCTCGGTACTTCGATTGCACGTCCATTAATTTCCAAGCGTATGATTGAAATTGCCAATGCCGAGGGTGCCGATGCGGTATCACATGGCGCGACTGGTAAGGGCAATGACCAGGTGCGTTTTGAGTTCGGTTTTTATGCACTCAAACCTGATGTGAAGGTGATTGCACCTTGGCGCGAATGGGATCTGGTCTCACGTAAAGACATGTTGGATTATGCTGATAAACATGGCATTCCTGTTGAACGTAAACGTGAAGGTTCCAAGTCACCCTATTCGATGGATGCCAATCTGCTACATATCTCCTACGAGGGATATGATCTTGAAGACCCGTGGGCTGAGCCATCTGAAGAGATGTGGCGCTGGAGTGTCTCGCCTGAATCTGCACCGGATACGCCTGAGTACATCGAACTGAAATACAGGGGCGGCGATATCGTGGCGATCATTGGTGTTGCCTTTTCTATTGCTTTGTTTTTGAGATAGGTATACCTTCTGTGTGTAATACATTGTATTGTCTTTTTTTATATATTTTATATTA
>JAJFLF010000053.1 GCA_021772845.1 Mariprofundus sp. | reverse complement strand
AATATAGGGGATTTCCTTGATCCTGCGTTTACTTTCGCTGGAGCTAGCGGGATAGGCTGGAGTTGCGGTGAAGCCACATATCAGCCAGGTAAGATAGACTGCACATATACACGCCCCTCAACACCGATTCTTCCTGGAATTGCAACCAGCAAACTATATCTCACCGTAAATGTGGATTCTCAGTCCGCTGGTGGCCAGCTTACCAATTGTGCTGAACCTGCATATCACCCTCCTAGTATGGCGATGCCGAAACTCTGCCCTCAGACGTGCATTGAGATCGAAACTATTGCACAAGCCGGAGAGATTTGCGGTTACAAGTTCAATGACCTGGATAACGATGGAGTTTGGGATAAGGTGGCCGATACATTGAATCCAACTCCTGAGCCGGGGATTATGGATTGGGCAATTACTGCAACCAATGATGTTACCCAGGTTCCATATACTGATACTACCGATTCCTCTGGCGAGTACTGCATCCCTGTTCCAGGCAATGCCACCTACACAGTGTCTGAAAATACGTCACAGCATGCTGGTTGGGTTCAGACAGCGCCAATGCCTGTGCCGCCGGGTATTCATAATGTGACAGTTACAGCAGGACAAACGCTCAACGATATCAACTTCGGTAATCATGCGTCCTCTTCATCTTGTTGCGTGAAAGTGAATAAAGTGGCGCAAAATACGCCTTGGCAGTCAGGCGGTCAGGGAGTGTTTACCCTAGAGGTTGAAAATGACTGTAATACGCCGATTACTGTTCCGTCTTCGGTCCTGCATGTAGAAGACAACCCTCTGGATCTGAACTTCACGTTTGTTTCCGCGACGGGACCATCCTGGTCTTGTTCCCCCGGATATGCGGGGTGCATGTATTCCAATACGTTTACGCTTGCTCCGCATGCGGTTCTGCCAGACAAGGTCACTGTCACTGTGGATGTGGATTCGAACGCAACAGGTAGTATCGAAAATTGCGCCAAGACCGGTTTAACTACAGGCCCAGTACTAAATTGGTGCCCCCCCCCGTCATGTATTGATATTGGGACTACACAACAACCAGGTCAAATCTGCGGCAGGAAATTCGATGATCAGAATCACAATGGCATAGATGAATCTGAACCCGGAATAGCTGGGATTACGATTCAGGCACAGCAGGGTAGTAATATCGTTCCAACAACAACTGCTGCAGATGGTAATTATTGCATTGAGGTTCCTGCCGGAACTTACGAAGTATCAGAAATTATTGACCAGAATGTTTGGGTACAAACTGCGCCAGCGAGTGTCACTTATAATGTAACTGTCGCCGCAGGGGCACAGGAAGATGGTAATGTTTTTGGAAATTATTTGTCTCCATGTGGATTAACAGTACAGCAAACAACCACTTCAGATACAAACTCTGCGTCAAATGATATCTGGCCTGGAGAAACCGGAAAGGTCACTCTGCATGTTACTAGCAGCGAAGATGTGGACACACCATACAGCATCAAGGTTAGAACAACTTTGGATCCGTATTATCAATACACTGGGTATAATAATAGTGGTTCAAACTGGATGTGTAGCCACAATAATGGGATTGTAGAATGCACTTATAGCCAGTCAGCAATGCCGATTGCGGCAGGAGATATTCCTGAGGATATCATTATCAACGTGTCTGTAGATGGTTCGTCACAGCCAGCCTTGCCAGAGAACTGCACTGAAACAGGGTTTAACCTTCCTGCTTGGAAAACGAAGTCGCCTACATTTACAACGTGGTGTGATTCGTATTGTGTTTCTAATCCATTCTCTATCATGCCACCGCCAGGCAATGGTAACGAAAAATCAGCTGGTAAATCAGATCTGTCGATCACCAAATCTGCATCTCAAGATTCATGGGAAGTAGGGGGCAGTGGCGCGTTTACGCTGAAAGTGAAAAATATAGGAAGGAAACTGGAGAAGAAGGATCGCATCATTGTCACTGATTCATTGCCGGATGGTTTCCAGGCAACATCCTTCTCATCCAGCATGTTCTGGAAGCTATTATCCAAAGCGGATTCTCAGGTTCTTGAGTTTGAATATATTGGTAAGAAAACGGTCAAGTCTGGGAAATCGCTGCCAAATATTACCATTAAGGCCAGGGTGATTTCAGGTTCGAAGGATGGATCTGCTCAAAATTGTGCCAAGGTCAGTCTGAAAGGTGACCCATCGGACCGGAATCCGAAGGATAACAGCGCCTGTGTTAAGCTCTCTGTAGCGGGTGAAGTTTTTTCAGATCGAAAATATCTCGACCTGGCGATCAGTAAATCAGCTTCCCAACAATCCTGGGGCATTGGCAGTCAGGGCGTCTTCACCCTGAAAGTGCAGAACAGGGGAAGAGAGTTAGGAGCGAAGGATCGCATCATCGTAACTGATTCGATGCCTGATGGATTCCAGACCATCTCACATGCTTCGCGCAAGACCTGGAAGATGGTGTCCGGAAATGGTTCGCGGAATATTGAATTTGAGTATACAGGTGCTAAACCTGTCAAAGCAGGTCAGTCACTGCCGAATCTCAGGATTAACACTCAGCTGGTATCAGCACGGAAGGCTGGTGTTGTAGAGAACTGTGCCAAGGTTGGGCTGGTGGCTAATTCGCCTGATCAGAATCCGAAGGATAACAATACTTGCATCGAGCTTTCTGTAAGTAACAGGTCAGTTAATCGTGGCTCTATTTTCGATAGGATGGGACCAATGTTTGATCCATCGGGTCCCATCCAGCCAACTACTGATCCTACTGGAACTGGAACAGGTAGACCTACCATACCCGGCACTACGGTGCGTACGCCAACAATCCCCACCACGACTATTCCAGGGACGGCAGTGCCAACTACGCGAACACCTACCAGGACTCCAGCAGGTGCAGCTGGCGCCCCTTAAGTTGTGCCAGTGCCAAGACTATAAAGTCTGGTTCTGCTGTGCTTCTGGCAGGTGATGTTCAGCTATGAAGTCGGATTTAGAATGATATGTGATTTATTGATCGTTGTTTCGATAACGCTTAGTAAGCCAATCGATCAGGCGTCCAACTCGTAGCATGATAAGGAAGGCGATGAGTGACCAAACAATATAGGTGGCGAAGGGTTCGCTAAAGTTCGATGTGATTATGAAAAGCACCGTGCCGCCAGTTATCAGATAGGCAATGATTCTAATGATGGTTGGAACTAGCTTAGGATGTGTTTTCTTGAGCCTATGATCAATAATAGCAATGGATGCGAGAATCAGCGTTAACAGAAGATAAAATGGTATTTGGTCACTTGTCTGCATTCCTGCAGAGAACTTAATCTCGAGCTTAGAGCAAGCGCTCACATACAGTGTTAGTGTACTGAGCAGAGCTATTCTTATGAACTTATTCATATTCTTATTATAAGCTATAATGGGTTTATCAGATAGTTTCTTTATCATGTCGAAAATAATTATTCAGATGCAGGCTTGCACTGCTTTGATGCTGGTTTAGTTTTAGCAAATCACCAGAGAGAGGTCTATTTCAGTGAACAAGTTGATTACATTTGAAGGTGTGGATGGTTGCGGTAAGAGCACGCAATTGAATCATGCCGCTGAATATCTACGGGGCTTGGGTGAAAATGTTGTAACAACGTTTGAGCCGGGGGATACGCCGCTGGGAATGGAGATCCGAAAGTTGTTGCTGGCCGGGGTCTATGTACCGGTGCCGGAAACTGAGTTGTTGCTATTTTTGGCAGACAGGGCCCAGCATGTAAGGGATATCATTCAACCGGCATTAGAGTCAGATAGCTGGGTGTTATGTGACCGTTATACAGATTCTACGCTGGCGTATCAGTTGGCAGCCCGGAAACTGGGTGAGAGTGCAGCGCCATTGCGCGATATGCTGAATTTTGCTGAGTGTGGTGTCTCTCCCGGTTTGACACTGTGGTTTGATGTGTCGGTGAAAGAAGCGATGCGGCGCATGAAAAAGCGGGCAGAATCAGGTGAGAAGGCGACACGTTTGGATGAAGAGGCTGTCTCATTTCATGAGCGTGTATCGGCTGCGTTTGAACAGCAGTTTGAGCTTGAGACAAAACGGATATCTCGTATTGATGCAGCTCAAGGCATCGATGATGTTGGAGAGCAGGTTAGGAGCGTGATCGAACAAAAGTTCGGATGGGCGCTTTGATCTCTCTGGTTGGGCATGAGGCTGTTCAGCAGCGTTTTTCTCAAGCTTTAAGCTCGGAAAACCTGCATCATGCATGGTTGCTCTATGGCATGAAAGGCATTGGTAAGGATAGATTGGCTGAAAAACTGGCAGCATATCAGATGTGTGAATCATCCTCCGCATGCGGAACATGTCATGGCTGTCAGATGTTAGCG
>JAJFLF010000052.1 GCA_021772845.1 Mariprofundus sp. | reverse complement strand
ATTCAACAGACGGGTCAACAGCATGCGATTGCGCTGTTCATCATCCACCACCAGTATTTTTGCACCACCGGTTTTAATCGCCATATCTCACCCCTGTTACTAAACGTGATTCAACCATGCAGTACCTCACTGTTCTTGCTGGATAGCATGAGCCAACTCCTGCTCCAATTCAGATGGTTTGTAAGGCAGCCATACTGTGAACGTAGATCCTTTATCCAGCTCGCTTTCCACTGCAACAGTTCCACCATGCAGCTCTACCATCGACTTGACCAAAATTAATCCCAGGCCAGTTCCTTCATAATGCCGCGACATCGATCCATCCACCTGCTCAAACGGACGGAAAATTTTCTCATGGTCTTCTTCAGCAATTCCAATGCCAGTATCGGTAACACGAATCTCGAGAAACTGCTGCATAGGCGCGCAATCTTTTAACGCATCTATATCACCCCTGACCAATTGGGCTTTGAGAGCGACACCACCACCATTCGGGGTAAATTTCACAGCATTGGACAACAGATTATACAAAATCTGTTTGAGCTTGCGCATATCCACCATACAGCAGCCGATATCTTCAGAAATATCAGTTTGTAGCGACACCGCATTCGCCATCGCTTTTTCACTGATGATGGAGAGGCTGTTTTTCAGGATATCAGAGATAATCACTTCCGACAGGTCCAGCGACATTTTACCCGCCTCTATCTTGGATAGATCAAGAATTTCATTGATCAGTTCCAGCAGATGATGCCCACTGGAAAATATCTCCTGCATATATTCACCTTGATCATCATTCAGATCACCAATGGCACCATCCTTCATCAACTCGGAAAAACCGATAATGGCATTTAAGGGAGTTCTTAATTCATGGCTCATATTGGCCAGAAACTCGGATTTCAGCTGATTAGCATTTTCCAGCTCTTCATTTTTCTTATTGATCTCTTCTTTCGCCAGCTGACGTTTATTGGCATGCATGGCCAGCGCCACCAGTTCGGCAACAGAACGTGCGAACTGCTGCTCATCTTTCGCCCATTCCCGACATGGTCCAATATGCTCGATGCACAACACCCCCACATTTTCCCCTTCCACATGCACAGGCGCATCCAGCATGGAAGTGATACCCAGCGGGGCAAGATAGTGTTCCGAAAACTCATGGGTACGCGGATCTGTATGCGCATCATTGGCAACGATAATATCATCATCTCGCAGCGCCTTGAAATAGCCGGGGTAATCCCTAATCGCCAGCTCAAGGCCTTGAGAATGCTGCTCTTTTTTGAACTCGAACAGATCCAGACTGCGTATCACATCTCCACTTTCATCGAACAGCCATATGCTTACACGCTCAGCTTCTAAGGCCCGGCTGGTTGCGGCAGTGATCTCCTGCAGGGCGGGGGTCAGCTTACCGCATCGCAAATCCTCGTTCTGGCTCAGCACCGCATAAGCATCATGGTGCTGTTTCAAACGCCCATCGGTTGCAAGCAGCATCTCTTCTATCTCTCTGCGCTCAGCCATCTCCTTTTCAAGCACATCACGCGATGATGTTGTTCTTCTCAGGCTGAGAACCATCTCATCAAAGGCCCTTGAAAGCTCTCCTATCTCATCTGCGCCACCGGTACCCACCTTATGATCCAGATTACCCATACCTACAAATCGAATGCCATCCATCAAAGAGTGAATCGGTTTTGAAAATGATGCAGACATGGCTCTGGCGCAAACGACGATGAGCAACAGCACAAGAAAGCCGAGCATTAAGGCATAATTTCTCAGCTCCGCAGTAGATTGAAACGCTTCTGCGGCATCAATTTTTGCCACAACACCCCAATTCAGCTCTGGGATATGTCGCCATGCCGCAATAATTTTAACGCCCCTGTAATCAATCGACATACCGGCACCACGGTGTCCCTGCACCGCCTGCTGTATAGGATATGCACTCTCCGCCCCAAACTTCGCTGTTCTCCGCATGGCGGCCGATGGGTCATGCCTCAGCGTGTTCAGGAACAGGGCATGATCTCCTCTGTTCTGACCGATCAGTGTTTCTCCACTATCGCCCAAGCCCGTTGTTTTCTGTATCAATGTATAGACAGGCTGCATATCTATCTCGAATACCAACAATCCAATCAGACTTCCGTCCGAGTCAAATAGAGGTGCCGACACCACCATTTCGAAATTGGAGTGTTTGCTTTTTAAACTGGCGTGGCGCTCTGTGACATCAATAATATCACCGAGATATATTCCCTGTTTGCCCTCTTCAATGGCCTTTTCATCCAGCAGGGGGCTGTCCATATCGATCGCTTCATGCGCTTGATTGCTGACATACACCACTGTCCCATCGGCAGTGGTCAACATGATATCTTCAAACCCCTTAAGCCTTTGCAAGGTCTTAAGCTGACTATCAAGATCTTTTTTAGCCTGCAGATATTCAGGGCTCTTTCTATTATGAGCCAGACTTATCAATTGCGGCAGATTGTTTTTTATATTGAGGTAATCCTGAGCGATGAAGGCATCTATTCTTAAATTGTTCATAAACGTTGTAATCATTTCAACTTTCAGATCAGCAATGCTCTCTAAAGCTGCTATGCGATCAGACTGCAGCGCTGCTTTGCTATTGTAGAAATATAAACTACCGACCATCAGCAGCGGCAAGATGGAGAGAGCCATGAACGCCATCAGTAGCTTCTGTCTGATATTCATCTCACAAACCTCTCTTCATGATGCATCACTGCTATCTCCACCGGATGCATCCATCTCTGCTTTTAGAAACGTCAATAGCGATCCTGCATCGGCAGCATGCTCCGGACATGAAGCATGGCTGATGGATATATTGATATGTTGCTCTGCCATCTCTCGACAAAAACGCTGCTCCGCCATGGCAAGCTGTTCTGCATTCGTATTGAGCATCAACACAAGGTATTCTCCGTGAAGCTCCCCATGCGCGATCAATTCATGTGAGCGGACCAGCTGCTTGAGCAACACAGCCATGCCGGTTGCATCTGTATCCTGAGCAGGCAAAACGCGTAACAGTGCAAATGGAGAGTGGCAACGCCTCTCAATATTCTCAGCAAAGCCCAAATGCCGTAACAGCGATGGCCAGGAAACGATGCCGCTGCCTGCAACAGGTTTAGCACTGATTTGAGGTGGCAGAGCTACAAAGAATGTACTGCCATGCTCTTTTTTACTGCTTAACCAGACATGACCATCATGCAGATCAATAATCTTTTTACTCAGTGCCAGCCCAAGGCCCGTGCCCTCATACTTGCGTGTCATGGAATCTTCCAGTTGTACAAAAGGCTTGAACAGCCGTTTCTGATCTTCAGGACTGATACCTATACCGGTATCGCTTACAGAGAGGCAGAGAAATGTATCTTCGGCACCCAGAAAAGCATCGCAGCCCAGCTCCTTCAGTGCAGAGACATCCAGGCATCGCGCCTGTACATGCACCTTGCCTCCTTTGGGCGTAAACTTGATGGCATTGGCAAGCAGATTAATGATGACCTGTTTGATACGGCGCATATCCATTTGCCAGCAATTGATATCCTCTTCACATTCCATCTCCAACTTAAGAGTTCGCCGCATCGCCCGCTCGCGCACCATAGAGAGCGTTGCTTGCAACATCTCATCCACACTAGCCTGCTCAAGCTCAAGTTCCATCTGCCCTGCTTCCACCTTTGAGAGGTCTAGGATATCATTAATCAATTCCAGCAGATGTTCGCCATTGCTATGAATATCACCAAGAAACTCATGCTGCTCCTGACTTATTTCACCCAATACTTCATCTTTTAACAGATCGGAGAAACCGATAATTGCATTCAATGGTGTGCGTAGCTCATGCGACATATTGGCCAAAAATTCAGACTTTTGACGATTGGCATACTCTGCTTCTTCTTTAGCCGCTTTCAGCTCTTCTGTGCGAACAGCCACCTCTTTTTCCAGCCGGTCTCGATGCTCAAGCAACTCCATCTCTACCGCTTTGCGTTTCGAAATATCGGTGCGGATGGCGACATACCTGAACGGTTTAGCGGATTCATCCAGCTCGGGAATAATCGTGGTATTGACCCAGTAGAAACTACCATCCTTGCGCCGGTTTTTAACTTCTCCATGCCACGCTTTGCCTTTACCAATGGTGGCCCACATCTGCTTGAAAAAGGCTTTGGGATGATATCCTGAATTCAAAATAGAGTGTGTCTTACCAATCAGTTCCCGCCGCTGATAGCCACTGATATGAAGAAACTTTTTATTGGCATAGGTAATCACACCCCGACGATCTGTCGCTGCCACAATAGCATGTTCATCAATCGCAGCGCGATAGAAATGCACTTCATCCAGACTCTTTTTCAAAGATATGGCGCTCTGATTCAGGCGCAGGAGAAAAAACAGAGCATAGATCAGCAGCAGTATCGCAGAGGTAAACATCAGTTGCTGATAAAAACGAGACTGCTGCAAACGATGCTGATAATCGCTCTGATAAGTATGGCGAACCCGTTGAATTTGCTGCTGTGCATCCGATGCCATAATATCGACCAGCAACGATTCTATCTGACTGGATTTACGCATAATCATCGACGCATGTGCTATCATAGTATGAATAGATTGAGCCTGAATATCTGTCTGCCCAGCTGTAATGCGTTTTAAACGCTCGATAGCAGATTTTACATTGGCAAGCACCGGTTCAGATGGCTGTTGCTGATACATCAACACATCTGCCAGCAAGCGTGTAAATACATCTCCCTCAACTGTTTGAGGCTGGCTTTGCCGCAACTCATCCACAAGCAGCGGCAGATAATTCAGTGAATTACGCAGTACTGCCTGACTGGCTTTAAATTGCCCCACTTTACGTTGACGCTCGGCAGTAAGCACCTCGTAGCGCAGCAAAGCGTCCATCGCAGCTTTCACATCACGAAGGTGCTTTGATGCAGCATGATACTCTAACCAGCCTAGTTGAGACGCCTGACTGCGCTGAATAAGCACAAGCGGATCATAATTGCGCATGAGATTGGACTTGTTTTCCAGTACGCTCTGCCCAAGCGCCACTTCGGACTGCTCCAAGACATTTAACGATTCACTAATTTTTGCATACGCATGTGGATCTACAATCTGCGAGCGATAAAAGAACAAACTCAACAGAGCAAGCAACAGGGCCAGTACAACATAATGGGCGGTATTATTGCTTTTCATGGCAATAGAGCCTTGCCTCTGTATTCACCGGGCAGTGTGTGTAGAAAACCAATGATCGATGCGACATCTTCATCTGGAATATTGCGCCCCAGCTGATATTTGGCCATTGTGGCTATCGCCTGCTCCAGAGTACTGGCAGAAGCGTCGTGAAAATAGGGCGCGGTAAGCACCGCCAGACGCAGGCTGGGCACCTTGAAAAAATGGCGGTCCTCTTCCAGGCCAGTCACATCGGAACGACCATTATCAGCATCTGTCAGATTGCCGCGTTCTACGAAATATTCACGCATCACGCCCATTTGCTGAAACATATTACCACCAACATTTGCACCCTGATGACAGGCCACGCAGCCATAAGCCTTAAACAGCTCATAACCCTTTTTCTCAGCAACACTAATCGCCGTGTCATCACCACGAAGATAACGATCAAAGCGTGAATTAATCGTAATCAGACTACGTTCGAAGGTCGCAATCGCATCTCTGATGTTGGCGGCACTGATGCCATCACCATAAATCTGTTGAAACCTCTGCACATAATCAGCGTCGGCATTAAGTTTGGCCACCACATCCGGCCACCTGCTGCCCATCTCCTTTGGATTCTGCACAGGTCCGTCGATCTGTTCTTCAAGTGTAGTAGCCCGACCATCCCAGAACTGGGCAAGGTTGAGAGCAGCATTGAATACGGTCGGGGTATTGATACCACCCTTCTCCCCTTTTACGCCAAATGAGCGGGGCAGGCCATCAACCCCACCCTGATCCAGGTTATGGCAATGCGCGCAACTGATGGAATTATCTGCTGACAGACGAGTCTCGTTGAACAAGGCCTCACCAAGTGAAACGGTTGCTGAATCCAGGTTCTGAGACATAACAATGGGAAGAATGGGCTCTTCAGACACATCAATTGTGCGCGACAACTCATCTGTAAAGCTGCTATGCTGCTCTGCAGGTTGTTGCAGCAGCCATACCGTAACTGACAGCACAATCAGCATCGCAAAGGCGCCCAGCCAGCGTGGATCAGTCATCAGAAGCACGCTTTAAATGAAGCGCCACAGTGTTTAAAAAGGATTTATAATCTATGGGCTTAGTAATGTAATCATCACAGCCACCAGCCAGCATCTTTTCTTTATCGCCTTTCATCGCGAAAGCGGTCAGTGCAATGACAGGAATATGTTGCGTTGCCGGATCTTGTTTCAACAGGCCAGTGGCTGTTAAACCATCCATACCGGGCAGTTGTACATCCATAAGTATCAGATCTGGCAATTGCGATTTGGCCAGCAAAAGGCCGGCTTCGGCATCGGTGGCTGATATCACGCTATAATCCGATTTGCTCAACACTGTAGTTGCCAACTTCATATTGGCCGGATTATCTTCAACAATTAATATGGTATGGCTCATGACTACTCCTTATAATAGAGACTTCTTCTCTTTACGTGCGGCACGATTAACTTCGTTGATGAACGAGCCGTGACTGAAACTGCTCTTCTGCATTATTTTAACGATGTCACCATTCAAAAGCTTGCGATCTGCTTCTGTGATAATCTTGGCGGTGAGAATGATGATTGGGATAGATATCAGTTCAGGATTTCTCTTCAGCTTTTCAATCACATCAAAACCACTCACTTTGGGCATCATAAGATCGAGGATAATCAGATCAGGCTTCTGTTCTGAGGCCAGATCAATAGCTTCCTGACCACCATATGCCTTCAGCACATCACAACCGACACTGGAGAGGTGACGGGAAAGTAGCTCCACGGCTTTAGGATCATCATCCACCAGCAT